>JAYVUJ010000138.1:0-5394 GCA_043788035.1 Ferruginibacter sp.
TGATAAAGGCGGATGAATTATTTACAAAAATTTTAAGCCTTCCTCCATCAAGCGTTAGCGCCTATGCTAATTTTTGGAAGGGTGAGATTGCTTATCGCCTTCCTGATTACGACGCGGCCATCCGCAATTTATCTATTTACTTACAAAGTGGCGCAATGGCACAAGGTGAGGCAAACCCAGCTACCGCTAAATACGATTTAGGCTATAGCTGGATGAAGAAAGAAAATTACAAGCAATCGCTTGGCTTTTTTGAAGCGGTTGCAAAATCAAGCACCACCGCATCTGCAGTAGAACAGGATGCTTATGTACGTAGCGCCGATTGTTATTTTATGCTTAAAGATTTTGGCAAAGCAAATGCAATGTATGAGGTAGTGCTAAACAATGCGTTGCCACAAAGCGACTATGCAATGTTTCAAAAAGCATTGATAGCAGGCATTAAAAGTGCAGCCGGCAAAATAACGATACTTAATAATTTAAGCCGTTTATATCCCCAAAGTTATTTAGTGCCAGATGCAACAATGGAAATTGCAAATAGTTATATGGCCGATGAAAAGTTTCAGGATGCGATACCCTATTTAAACAAGGTACTCAATAATAATGGTGCGGGCGGGCTAAAACCTAAAGCTTATTTAAAGCTTGGGCTTAGTTATTACAACTTAAATGATAATGCAAAAGCGTTGACAAATTATCAGCAGCTTATACAACAATTTCCACAATCTGCCGAAGCCAATGAAGCCCTTGACAATATAAAAAATATTTACGTAGAAGATGGAAAGCCAAACGAGTACGTAGAATTGATGCGTAAAAACGGCAAAAACATTTCTACTACTGAAGCTGATGGCATTACTTATAACGCCGCGGAATTAAAATATAACAACAATGATTGTGCGGGTGCAATCGCCGGCTTTAATAATTATCTGTCCCAGTTTCCTTCAGGTGCATCATTGTTAGAAGCTAACTTTTTCCGTAGCGAATGTTACTCGAAAAACAAAGATTGGGCTAACGCACTAACAGGTTATAATTATGTAAACGGGCAGGGCATCAGTAAATATTTTGAGCGGGCTTCATTGTCAGCCTCAAGGATAAATTATTTTGAGTTGAAGGATTATGCCAATGCTAAGAAAAATTTTGAAGCTTTGTGGAAGAACGCTGTGAACCAGGATAACCAGCTGGAAGCCTTGCGTGGCTTGATCCGTTGCGATTATCAATTAAAGGCATATGCGCAAGCCAACGATGCGGCAAAAGAATTGCTGAAAAGAAAAGGGCTAAGTACGGATGATAAGTCAATAACTTTTTTGGTGCTGGGCAAATCGCAGCAAACAAGCAATGATTGTGCCGGCGCTATTGCTTCCTTTAAATCTTGCGCAGCAATAAATAAATCGGCGTGGGGTGCCGAAGCAAGGTATGAAATAGCCAACTGCCAGTTTTCTTTGGGTAATTATGCTGCCGCCGAAAAAGCCGCTCAAGTAGTTATAAAAGAAACCAGCAGTTACGATTTCTGGCTTACCAAATCGTACATTTTATTGGGGGATATTTTTGTACAGCAGAAGGATTTTTTTAATGCAAAAGCAACATTCCAAAGTGTAGCACAAAATTCAACCATTGGGGAATTGAAGGCGGAAGCGCAACAAAAACTTGCTAAGGCAACTTCCGATGAAAAGTCAGGTTCAAAAGTTAATTAATTATCAGTTTGTAAGGCTGTAATACTTTTAAAAGAACATCTTAAATATATAATTTACTATGAGCACTAAAATTATTTTTACCAGTATTCTTTTTTGTTTATCGGGGCAGGTATCTTTTGCGCAAAAAGATACGGCTAAAAAGCAAATTATCGATATCACTTCTAGCTACAAGCCGGTGTTGCGCAACGCCGTCAAAATAAACTTTTCTGCTACTAATTTACTTGCGGATACCTCTAAAGCTGCTTTAATATACAATATTCCAGCGCAGAATTTATTTTACACTTATCAGCCGATGCCGTTAAAGCCATTGGCATTATCAGTTGATACTAACCTCGAGCTTGGCTCCCGAAATTTTTTAAAAGTAGGTTTTGGCAATTACTCAACACCTTATGTAAAAGCAGGCTTTAGTTTTGGGGATGGTAAAACTAGTTTGGTAAACCTGTATGCAGACTATATTTCATCAAAAGGAAAAATACAGTACCAGGATTATAAAAAGCTAAACATTAAAGCAAGTGGCAGTTATTTTACTGAAAGAAATGAAGTATATGGCACTGTAGGAGTAAGCCAAAATGATAATTATTTGTATGGCTACGATCATGCAACACATAATTTTAGTAAAGCAGATTTGTTACAAAGATTTACCACCATACATCTAAAGGCTGGTTTGCGCAATAAAAATGCCAACGAAACTGGCATTAATTACGACCCTAATGTGGCCATCAATATTTTTAGTAGCCAGAATAAATTAACAGAGAATTCTATCATTGCTGAAGCGCCTGTAGAAAAAACGATCAACGATATATTTTCTGTCAAAGTAGCTGTAAAGGCTGATATCACTTCCTATGAAACAAAACATTTTATCCCGAATAATTATAAATTCAACAATAATGTTTTTTCTATAGCACCAGAGCTTGTTTACGCTACGCCGTTATTAACAATACATGGCGGGGTTTCGCCCACCTGGGATAATAATAAGCTAAGCGTACTGCCAAACATTTATGGCGAAGCACAGATAGAAGATAAGCCATTTTTAGTACAAGCTGGGCTGGTAGGGCGTATCATTAAAAATACTTATCAATACTTATCTGGTATTAATCCTTACCTGGCACCCATAGTTGGCCAGCAAAATACCAGGGAAATTGAAGCGTATGGCGGCATTAAAGGTTCTGTTGGCAAACATTTTAATTACAGTGCTAAAGGTGGTGTTATCAATTATAAAAATTTGCCTTTCTTCATAAATGATACTGCAACCGACTTAAAATCTTTTAAAATAAGCAACGAAAGCCAGGTAACTGATTTACGCATCCATGGGGATATGAGTTATATAAACCAGGATAAATTTACCATTACCGGAGGGCTTACATTTAATGGGTACACATCACTGAAAGACAATGCAAAAGCGTGGGGTACAATACCGGTAGAAATTACTGGTTCTATGCGCTGGTGGGCTTTTAAACAGGTTATGTTAAAGGCTGATTTTAAGAGCTTTACCGGTGGCCCATATTTGCTGGCTAATAATGTAAATAAAACCTTAAGCGGCGCAGCCGACCTTAGTGCCGGCATTGAAGTAGAAATAACAAAAACCATAAGCGCCTGGTTTGATGCCAATAATCTCTTAAATAATAAATACCAGCGCTGGCATGGGTACGAAGTGTATGGCACAAACGTTTTAATAGGTGCGCTTATTAAATTTTAATTATTCTGCTGCTTCTCATCTGTAATAAGTAGTTTTTTACCATGTTTATTTATTTACTTAATAATTATAGGTATACATATCTTTGAGCCACAAGTAAATATTATGGATTACCTTCTAGCACCAACGTTGTTTCAAAATAAAACCTGCAGGCTACCTGGTATTGGTACACTAAATATTGTAACGGCTGCAGCGCAAATCGATTTTATAAATACCCAAATTAAAGCACCTATACCTTCTGTTGTTTTTATTGCTGAGCTGGAAGATACCGATGTATATAATGAGTTTACCGCGTTAAGCGAACTTATAAAAAAAGACATTGATGATAAGGGGAGCGTAACCTTAATCGGCATTGGAGATTTAGTAAAAGGGGCTGACAGTACCATTAGTTTTGTGCCTCAGCAATTAAGCCAGGTATTTGTGCCCCCCGTAGTTGCTAAAAGGGTAGTAAGGCAAGATGCTGAACATGCTATATTAGTAGGCGATAAACAAACTACCAACACCGTTATGACTGAATATTTTGTAGAAGATATAACTGCAAAACCAGCGTACCATTGGTGGGCTGCAGCAATTATATTAGCCATTGTTGGCTTAGTAATAGTAGCTTACTACATTTGGCAAAATGGTTTTAATTTGTTGGGTAATGCTATTGGGCTATAACTATAGAACTTTAGTAAATTTCAACCTGCTATAATTAGCATTCAAACAATAAACTTTTAAAAGGCTGAAGTTTTTTCATTTAAAACATAAATAGAACGTTTAATTACGCTAATGCTTTTGTTAGCTCAATTGCTTTTAAAACGAATACATCTCTCAATACTTGATTGTAATTAATTTATCGTTGCTTCAAATAACTTAGGCCAGCGTTTTCCGGTAAAGTACATTTTTTTTGTTGTGCTATCGTATGCAATTCCATTTAAAACATCTGTCCTGCCATTAACAATCTGGTTCTTAAAATACTGTTGTTGTAAGCCAGGTAAACTAATTTTACCAACTACATGCCCGTTGGCAGGGTCAATCTTTACTATAAAATCCTGTTGATATACATTGGCATATACAAAGCCATTAATAAGTTCAAGTTCATTTAATTCCATTACGGGGCCAATATTGTCAGATACTTGCATGGTACTTTTAATCCTGAAATCATCAGGGTTTACAAAATATAAATTTGCAGAGCCATCACTAATAATAAGGCTTGTTGCATCATGTGTGATGCCCCAGCCTTCGTACGGCCAATTAAAAGTTTTAATTGGCTTATCTATATTATTGATGTCGTACACATTTACAACATGGCTTTGCCAGGTAAGCTGATAAATTTTATTATTGAAGATAGTGATGCCTTCCCCAAATACGTTGTTGCTGCCCATTATATGTTTGTGTTCAACTTTGCCCGTTTTAATATCAGTAATCCGCATAGACGATGTTTCATAGTCACCCGTGCCTTCGTACAATTTACCATCGTGTATTTCCAGCCCTTGCGTATAAGCACTTGTATCGTGCGGGTAAACTCCTGTAATATTTAACGTAAGGTTTTGGGGTGGAGCTATACCTGTTACAGGCGTAGTTCCGCCGTTTGTTTCCTCAGGCGCAGCCCCATTGCTATTGCAGGCAACAAGTATTATTACTACAGCTATTAATAAGTATTTCAGCATAATAAATTTAATTTGTTGGCAAAAGTACAAAAGCGAAATAGCTTTACATTTTTCATTTGTGAAATTTACTATAAAATATATTTGGCGGATAGTATTTTTACTGTATATTTGTTTTAATATCTGAATCAAACATACCTACCAAGGGTAACCATCAATTTTTTCAGAGGCTGCATTATTATCCACTTCTTCTTTTATTGAACCTGCATTTTTTTAAATACTTAACGTATTTGCTACACACAATTGTGTGACTACTAACTCCAATACTTCTGATATTACTGAATATCCCTTGAGCCAAATTCATCTTTTGGACATTAATACAATTTATATGAAGTTTTTTTACTGTGTAGTAATTTTCTTTTTACAGGTA
>JAYVUJ010000139.1:0-3223 GCA_043788035.1 Ferruginibacter sp.
GCCGGGTAATTTATTGTAGCAAAAGTTCCCACAAGGGTTGTGGAAGTCATAATTGTGTAGCTGTCTCCGCAGGAAGGTACAAAGCCACCAAACAATACTACATCCAATGTTCCGCTTAAGGTTGCTGTGCCTGTTACCTGTAGTTGGTCGTGTTGTGTACAAGGCGTAATTCCGCCTATTTCTATCTGCTCGGTACCACTGCCGTTGGTATAACCGGCACCAAATACGGTACAGCCAGGCGAATTGCCCGGTGCCACAATACCGCCATTATTATTATACAAAGCGCCACTGAAAGTACCGCTTCCTTTATATGTGCCGAGTGTGGTAACTCCGCCACCATTTAAATTTAATGTGGCATTATTGGTGAGAGAAGCATTTGCATTAATAGTGATGCTACGGGCTTGCGCAGTGCCGCTGCCGATAACACATGGGTTTGATGTACCGGATGGTATTGTTACATCTGTTACAGCAGTTGGTACTGCACCGCATTGCCAGTTTGAAGGGGTAAACCAATCGGTGCTGGAAGTGCCGGCCCATGTGCCGGGTGTACACACGGCTTCAAAGGTAAGTTTGTCTAATATTAAAAATGAGCCTGTAATGGTAATCCTACTTATGTTTGCTGATGTACTGTTAAACCCTATAAAATGTGTTTTCCAGTTAGTTACCGTACCGATTGCAGGAGTTGTACATGTTGCTATAACTGTATTAGATGCATTATAAGCAGTAAGTATAATATTTGGCGAACCGGAACATGGTGCACCCTCAACATATAACCCAACTTTTGAACTGAGAAATGGCAATGTAAATCCAACTACATCAGTATTATTATTAAGGCCTAAGTAGGCTGTTCCGCCCGGAACATCTGCAGCAGTTACTGTGGAACTACAAAGGTTAAAGGAACAATTCCCCCTTATCCAATCGCCTAAAATAGCTTTACCTGAAGAATTTGGAGAAGGGGTGGTTAAAATAACGCCACTGCCAAATGTAAAGGGAACTACTGGCACACTAAACCCTCCTGTAAACACGGGGTTGGTTGCCGAAAACGGCACCCCTTCAAAAGATTCCACTACTGCCCCGCCGCCAAACGATGGCACCGTTACACATTGCCCAAAATTTTTGAGCGAAATAAAAAAAGATAAAAACAATAAGCTGGTTAAAAATATTTTAAATCTCATGAGCGTATGTTTAATAATTTGAAATAAGGCAGAAAGCGCCTTTTATTGTAAGCTTGTTATGGCTTTATTGTTTAAAATGAAATATTTGCAGGTATGTAGCATATTCACCAGGATATTTTTTCTTCCAGGTTTCTTCAGCCTCTGCACTTGCTATGCTGGCTCCGGGTGAATGAGACGATTGATAAGCAGGATTATGTGAACAAAACATTTTCATCAATTCAGCCTGCTCCGCTTTAACCTGTGCTTCGGTTTTATTTTTGCGCTGGTTTTCAAAATTGTGGATGGCGGCTGTAGCTTCTTTTGATAATATATTGACTTGCGTCTTGTTATCAGAAAAAGTTGTTGATGAGCCGGGAGATGTTGTTGCAGTATTCTTTTCTGCCGTTTGCGCAAAGGCACTGCAGGAAATTATTAACATTGCAATAGTTACGAAACCACGCAATGCCCAAAACAGCTTGGAGCATTTTGCCGATAATTTAAAACTGGATGTTGTTTGCCTAAGTTGATGAGCTTTTAAAGTAGCAGAAACAGGCAATGCAGAATAAGGCCATGCGGCTCGTAAGCTGAGGTTTAGGTTCATTAGTTTTGGTTTAAGGTGCATCAAATGTAATAGATAAATTTTTAATTTGCACCAGTTAATTTTATTTTAAGCAAAATTTATTTTTCAGATTAAAAAAAATAGAAAAGTTAGTATCTGGTAAATTTCTACACAAAACCAAAAAACTTAAGAAACGGGTTATTACACCCTTTTTTAAAAACAGGTGTTAATACCTTTTATCCTGGTCTGACCTTTTTATCTTTTTATAGTTTTTTTCCAAACTGCAAAATGGTAAAATGTTTGCAATATTTTTTATGAAAGGGTATAAAACGCTAATTGATGTGGATACTAAAGTATAATCAAATGTTTTTGCTAAAGAATAAATGGGGCAAACGACTGTATTATGGGGCGAACGTGTAAATTTATTTGGATAACAATATCAAATTAAACACAGCAATAAGCATTTGGAGTTTTTTTTTATAAATATTTGTTGTGCTATAATTTCTTTAATCAAATCAAACTTTACCCTTTTCTAAAAATTGTGTTGGTAATTACCAATGGTGCCTGGGGCGTATTATCGCTACTTTTTTACAAGAAAAAAAAGGTTGCAATTATTAATACCGGAATAATTATTTTTTTCATTTTATATTTAATGGTTTATGTTTTTTATTTCAACAGTGATAAATTACATGCAAATGAATTTGCTAAAGAATAAATGGGGCAAACGTAATTGTTTGAATGCACTTTTACCTGTACTTTGTGTTGATTTATCAATGTTAAACTACGTATGATGAAACGTAAACACAGATAAATTCTGTTATGTGACTGGCTTCTTTTTTATACCTAGTTAAAATAGCCGTAAATATTTTTTAATAATAAACAGTAAACAGCAATGAAACATTCTATGTACTTGTTAACAATGGTATTCTTAGTAGGCTTAACCACTGTAGCAAATTCGCAAAAAATAAATAAGCCCGATGCATTAAAAACATTAAAAGCCGTAATAAATGGCAGATGGTGTGAGGCAAATTACATGCTGGATTTGAATGATACAAAATCGCCGGCACGTTCGCAAACCAAGCTTAAGCAAATTGTGCTGATGAACA
Source organism: Ferruginibacter sp. (assembly GCA_043788035.1). Classification (GTDB taxonomy): domain Bacteria; phylum Bacteroidota; class Bacteroidia; order Chitinophagales; family Chitinophagaceae; genus Ferruginibacter. The sequence continues at coordinate 2,820 of JAYVUJ010000139.1, forward strand.
TCAATATTAAAAATATTAAAGACAACAGGCTTGAAGTAGAAGCCCCAGGTGTACATGAGGGTGGCTCATTTAACATCGACTTTAAAAAGAAGGCGATAACTGCAAATGCAGTATCAACCGATATTACAGACTACGACCATTTAAAAGCAGGCGGTTATTTTTACGAATTAGGTTTTATTTTATCGTCAGTAGAGCCTGGTGCTTTATCATTATAACAATAAAAAAATATTAATTGACGAAACCAAATATTTAAAATCATTTAAGGGAGCATACGATGCTTTGCAATACATGGTTGCAAATACTTTAATAGCAGGTATTTATAAAGCAGTAGATGATGCCGGAAAATTATTACAGCTTACATTTACAAATACCGGCATGGTAAAAGGGCTTGCAGGTATAAAAAA
>JAYVUJ010000140.1:0-2025 GCA_043788035.1 Ferruginibacter sp.
GACAGGGCTGTTATATCTTTATTGAAACCTACGCTCACAGTAGCTTTTAACTGGAAAGACTCTAGCAGCTATGCTAATATCGAACTGGCATTTAAAGCGTCTTATGCTATCGGCATGCTGGGTGTAGGAAGGGTTATAGATAAGGTTGGAACAAAAATAGGGTATGCGTTGGCTACTATTTTGTGGAGCATTTCAGCAGCTGCGCATGCACTGGCAACAGGCACCATTGGCTTTATGGTAGCAAGGGGATTTTTAGGCATTACAGAGTCCGGTAATTTTCCGGCAGCCATTAAAACAACGGCGGAATGGTTCCCAAAAAGAGAAAGGGCATTTGCTACTGGCATCTTTAATTCGGGCAGTAATGTAGGTGCCATTATTGCACCCTTAACCGTACCATGGATAGCCATTCACTGGAGTTGGCAAATTGCATTTATCATTACCGGAAGCCTTGGTTTTGTATGGTTGATATGCTGGTTTATATTTTACGAAATACCCTCAAAACAAAAAAGGCTAAGCGAAGCTGAATTCAATTATATCAACAGCGACCTGGATGAAAAAATGACAGATGCGGAGCATGCCGGAGAAAAAGTTAGCTGGAGGCAACTGCTTGGCTTTAAACAAACATGGTCGTTCGCTATTGGTAAATTTTTAACCGATCCAATTTGGTGGTTTTATCTTTTTTGGCTGCCAGATTTTTTACATAAACAATATGGGCTTAAGGATACTGCCATAGCTATGCCTGTTGCACTAGTGTACACCATCGCATCTGCAGGCAGCATTTTTGGCGGTTGGCTACCTATGTACCTAATAAAAAAAGGGTGCCCCGTTTTTAAGGCCCGTAAAACAGCCATGTTAATTTATGCCCTGTTTGTTGTACCCATAATTTTTTCGCAACTGGCTGGCAGCATAAACATGTGGCTGGCAGTTTTAATTATAGCGTTGGCAGCATCTGCCCACCAGGCTTGGAGCGCTAATATTTTTACCATCGTAAGCGATATGTTCCCAAAAAAAGCTATTGGCGCTGTAACGGGTATTGGTGGCTTATTTGGTGGTATTGGTGGTATTTTATTAACGCTGCTGGTACAAAAAAAAATGTTTGTTCACTTCGAGCGCATAGGCAAGGTTGAAGTAGGTTATTACATCATGTTTTTCATCTGCGGGGGCGCCTATATCCTTGCATGGGTTATTATGCACTACCTGGTGCCACGTATGAGAAGGGTAGAGGTGTAGGGTTTATTGTTGACGGTTTTTTATTTATGGCTTTTTGTTGGAGCCGATGGCAACTTCAAGCAGCTACAAAGCTGCCAAACGAAAGAATGCTTATTTCTTAATTCTTAATTGTTAATTAACTGTGTTCGTTTCTCCGGCTAATACAGTAGCTATATTTAACCCTCATTTCCTGGCGGTTGGTAAAGCCCTCCAGGTGAAACTCGGTATCCGAGTTCTAACATCTGGGAAGTGGCATAATATTTTCTTTATGACATAAAAAAGTTACTTAATTTTTTTTAACGAAATTATAAATTTTATGAAATTTTCAATTAGGACAAGTGTTATTTTACTAGCAACAGCAGTGATATACAGTTGTAATAGTGCTGGCACAGATTCAACAAATAGTGGAGATTCAACAAGTAGGGACAATACCAAAATGTCGGGAGACCTTAAAAATACAGTTGTCGATACTTCGCATTCAACTTTAAGTAGTTTAACGGCAAGCAGTGCTGAGCAAGATTTTATAAATTTTGCCATACCTGCAAATACCAAAGAAATTCTATGGCTTAAAGCCGGTTTAAGCAAAGGCGCAGGCGATATTAAAGAACACTCGTCTATGATGCTAAAGGACCACAATAAATTAGGGGAAACTGTTAAAGGCTGGCTTTCAAAACATCCGGATATTAAAGTACCCACTGTTGATACTGCTAATACTGTAGATATTAACGACAAAACCGGTAATGATTGGAATAAAGCCTGGGTTGATAAAATGGTTAAAGACCATAATAGCTTGCTTGAACAGTTAAAAATATCTCA
>JAYVUJ010000141.1:0-6172 GCA_043788035.1 Ferruginibacter sp.
TTCAAAAAATAAGTTAATTAAAAAGCTGCAATAAAAAAGTGGGACGCCTATGAAGATGCACCTAGCTATGTATTGGCCGCCACAAAAATTGTACTAAGCTTATTTGATTAGTTTTTTTTACCTACGCTGCTTGCACCGCTGGTACGCTGGTTTTTTATTACCCCGTTGCCCTTGTAATAAATATCACTTGCGCCATTTGCTTCAGCAGTCAATTCTTTGTTTACGGTAATGTTGATATCTGATGCTCCAGATGCTTTAGCCGTACAGGTTTCCGTTACAAGGTCGTAGCCTTTAACATCGCTGGCACCGCTGCTTTCAATATTTACGGAAGTTGCGCTACCACTGATCTTTAGGTCTGACGCGCCACTGAGGCTAACGATAAGGCTACCCAATTTCACATCGCCCTTAAAATCGCTGGCACCGCTCATATTAAGTTGTAAAGAAGGCACATTTATAGTACCCGCTACCTGCACATCACACGCACCAGAGGCTTGTAATTTCTGCAAATTTTTAAAAGATACATAAGCTTTCATTTTTTTATTGCCGTTCCAGCTACGGTTGCCATCGTAATAAATCAGTAAAGTATTGTTTTCAATAACTGTCTTAATGCCATCCATATATTTTTGTTCAGCTGCACTTACCGCAATAGATTCCGTTTCATACTGGGAAAGATACAGGTCGATGCCGCCGGATATTTTGATGGCGTTAAAGCTACCACTGAGCATACGTTGCTCTGCATTAGCATCGTTTACAATTGCCTTTTGTGCATGTGCCGCAATGGCAACCGCAAATACAATAAAGGAGAGAAAAATCTTTTTCATACTTGTATTTTATAGGATTGTTTAGGCTTTTTTAACGGTTCCTCCGCTGCTAACAGTAAGGTCTTTTATAACTGCTGCGCCTTTATAATGTATGCCGCCGCCACTGCTAGCTTTGGCACTTAATTCTTTATTTACGCTGATGCGTACCCCGCCTCCACTGCTTGCTTTGGCATCGCAAAAATCTGTTGTCAAACCATATCCTTTAAAAATAGCGCCACTACTGACCTCAATTTTCAATTCGCTGCTTTTACCCGTAATATCTACTGATGAACCACTGCTTTGCGTTACATTCAACTGGTTGATATTTACAGCACCTTTGAAAGAAGCGCCGCTGCTAAAACTAACATCCAGCTTATCTATAGAAAGAGTGTCCTGCGTTAACACGCTTGAGCCAGATGATGCGTGTAATTTTTCTAGCGTTTTAAAAGATACGTAGGCTTTTAATTTTCTTTTTTCACCGCCAATCCATTTTACGCCGGTGCCGTCATAATATATTTTTAAGGTGCCGTTCACTACTTCTGTCTTATAGCGCTCCATGTATTTGGGGTCGCTTGCACTTACCGCTATTGCTTCCTGGTTGCCTTGTGTAAGGTAAAGGTCTATGCCGGTTGATACTTCGATGGCGTTGAAGCTGCCTGACAGCGTGCGTTTTTCAGCATTGGCATCGTTAACGGTACTATCTTGCGCTAAGCAAGTAAAGCTAATAAATGTAAGGAGAGAAAAAAATAATTGTTTCATGACTGAGTTTTTTTATTTAGTACGGCTGATAAAAAATTTTGTTACATTATTTGGAAAATAAATTAAAACTGCTATACCTTCGCAATTCAAAAACGTTCTTACTAATCGTCTGAATTTCCGGGGTGCTTCATTTTTTGAGGCTGAGATTACACCCGTTAACCTGCTCAGGGTAATGCCTGCGAAGGGAGCAATAATTCACATCGGATACTCATCCGGATGTTCAGCACAAATTTTTTATTGCAATGAAGAAAATATTACTTTTTAGCAGTGTGCTATGTGCTCTGGCAGTTGATACATCTGCCCAGGAACTAAAGAAATTTAACGACACCATTTTTATCCAGCCAATTGAAATACTGGCAGTTAGGGCAAACGATAAAGCACCATTTGCTAAAGTGACGCTTAGCAAAAAAGATATTGAAAAAAACAACCTCGGGCAAGACCTTCCGTTTCTTTTAAACCAAACCCCTTCCGTAGTAATTAATTCAGACGCGGGCAATGGCGTTGGTTATACCGGCATACGCATACGTGGCACCGACGCAAGCCGCATCAACGTTACGCTTAATGGCATACCTTATAATGATGCGGAAAGCCAGGGCACTTATTTTGTTGATTTGCCAGATATTGCTTCCAGCAGCAACAGCATTCAAATACAGCGTGGCGTGGGTACCAGCAGCAATGGGGCTGGCTCTTTTGGCGGCAATATCAACCTATCTACCAACGAGGTAAATGATAAATTTTATACTGAATTAAATAACAGCTTCGGCAGTTACCACACCTGGAAAAACACCTTTAAATTCGGTAGCGGCATTATAGGAAAGCATTTTACTATTGATGGCAGGCTTAGCAAAATAAGTAGCAATGGTTATATTGACAGGGCGGCAACTACCCTTAAATCTTTTTACGTTAGCACGGCGTATGTGGATGAAAAAAACTCGTTGCGGCTTAATATATTTTCGGGCAAAGAAAAAACTTACCAGGCATGGAATGGCGTACCAGAAAATTTATTAAAAACTGACCGCACCTACAATGTATCCGGGCAAGAGCAGGCAGGCACGCCGTATGCAAATGAAACCGATAACTATACCCAGACTCATTATCAGCTTTTTTACAACCATGCGTTCAATAAATATTGGAAGGGAAATGTGGCTGTATTCTTAACAAAAGGTAAAGGCTACTATGAAGAATACAGGGCTGGCCAGGCACTGGCCAGTTATGGTTTACCTGATTATATTGTTGGCACGGATACAACCAAAACTACCAACCTTATACGGCGTTTGTGGCTGGATAATAATTTTTACGGCACCATCTTTTCGCTGCAGCACATAAAAGGCAATACACAGTTTACCCTTGGTGGCGGATGGAACAAATACGAAGGCAAGCATTACGGCGAAATTATACACGCAGACGTACAAGCCGCAGTACCATTGAATTACCGCTGGTACGGAGATCTGCCTGCGGATAAAAAAGACCTTTCTCTTTACGCAAAACTAACCCAGCAGGTTAGCCAGCACTGGCAATTATTTGGAGATATGCAAGTGCGCAATGTGCACTATACCATTAACGGATTTAAAGACAACCCTACGCTGATAGTAAAAAATACCTACACTTTTTTAAACCCCAAAGTAGGCGTTACGTACACCCTCAATAACTGGCAGGCCTATGCATCTTACGCATTGGCAGGCAAAGAGCCTAACCGGGATGATTTTGAAGCTGGCAAGACATTGCAACCAAAAAAAGAAATGCTAAACGACTTTGAAGCAGGGATAGAAAAAAACGGCAAAGCCTACTCTTTTGGAGCAAATTTTTATTACATGAAATACCATAATCAATTGGTATTGGTTGGCAATATTAATGATGTTGGCGAATATACCCGTATCAATATTGCTAATAGTTACCGCGCTGGTATTGAGTTACAGGGTAAAGTAATGATTAGCAAATACGTAAACATTGCAGCCAACTTATCGTTAAGCAAAAACAAGATTAAAAACTTTACCGAGTTGATAGATGACTATGATAATGGCGGCACGAAAAGCAATTTTTATAAGAAGGCTGACATTGCGTTTTCACCGGCCGTTGTTGGTGGTGGAAGCATCAATATTACCCCCATAAAAAATGGTCAAATAAGCTTATTAAGCAAATATGTAAGCAGGCAATACATGGACAATACCTCACAAGTAAGCCGTAGCCTGGATGCGTATTATGTACAGGATATACTTTTGAGCTACACTTTTGTGGCAACAAAAACTTTTAAGGCTATAACGCTGATAACCCAGCTGAATAATGTTTTTAACAAAAAGTATGTGGCTAATGGGTATACTTTTAGCTATTATTCAAGTGGGGCATTGGCTACCGAAAACTACTATTTTCCGATGGCGCCGTTTAATGTTATGGTTGGGGTAAATTGTAGGTTTTAAGGAGATAGAAAATTTAATTTATAATTACTTCCGTTTTGATAGCAATTATTATGGATGCAAAGGAGCCATCACAATCTAGTGTGATGGCTTCTTTGGTTTATAGTTTAAATTTAATGCACAATTTTTCAAGCTAAAAAATCATTAATTCCATACTAAATATGTCACTACTATTATTTATCCGCAATTAAAATAAAAATGCAGACACTTATAATAGCTATCATCGGTAATAAAGCTGTAAGGTTATTGCACGATGTAGAGTTGCTGCAACTTATACGCGTACGCAGGGAAAGGCAACCTGCCAGTGAAGTTAACTGGGCTGTAAAATCTAAAGGCGCTATGACTAAATAGCCAATCAACGATATGGACAATCAATTAAACGAACTACGCAACCAATGGGAATAAAAATATTTGGGGGATACTAATACTGCTATTTATTATCTCCAACACCAATTTTCAACAAATGCAGAAATTTTTATTGATACCCTATTGAAGGAAGGGCAGCCTATAATTTCAGCAATTACCGAAATTGAATTATTATGTTGGAAAACGGCTACTGAACACGATTTAGACATATTGAATAGTTGTATAAATGATATAGTTGTAATTGAACAGAACCCGCCGATATAATTAGCGACTGCAGAATTGCAAAAAACAAAGAGAATTAAATTGCCTGACGCAATTATTGCAGCAACAGCCATGGTTTACGAATTAACTTTACTCACCCGTTATGTTACAGATTTTAATAGTATTTCCGGTATTAAACTTATAAACCCCTGGGATAAATAAAAGAGCCATCACACTAAAGTAAGATGGCTCTTTTATTTGCTATAATGTTCCTACGTGGATAAATTTTCAAGTCAAAAAAAATCAGGCATCAAACATCCTACATCAGATATCAACATTACGCCTTAAATGTTTCCTGCCAGTTCAACATGCCACCGGTTAAATTTTTTACATTTTTAAAACCTGACATTTCTAAAATCTGACAAGCCTGCCCGCTGCGGTTGCCGCTTCGGCAATACACAATTACTTCTTCATTTTTAAGCTCTTCCAGTTCATCTAACTGCATATTCTGGATATGGCCTAATGGCACTAAAGTACCGCCTATATTGAATTCTGCGTTCTCGTATGGTTCCCTTACATCTATTATATGTAGCTTTTCGGCGGCGTCTAGCCTTAATTTTAGTTCGGTTGCGGTTATTGTTGTCATGGTTTATTTATTGGTTGGTTGTTGTTAGTAGCCGTTGAATCTGGAAGTACCATTATTTGCGAAATATATACGTCCATTATTTGCCCGGGATGGATGTAAACAGGCTTTTTTTCATCATTGTATCTTTCGGGGCTTTGTTTGTAAATGAATGCGCTGGCGGTATCTTTAATTGCATCTTTGCCAACTACTGCACCAATATTTATCCCGCTTTCTTCCAGCAAGCTTTTAGCCTCCGCGTATGTTTTGCCTATAAGGTCGGGTACAATTATTTGTTCATCGTTTAAGCCACCTGCTATCACTAAAGATATTTTACTTCCCCAAACTATTTTGGTGCCGGCGGTTATTTTTTGGTTTTTGTACAACTGTTCCAGTACCGAGCCTTTCATAAAATCTGGCTTGTAGGTAGTATCGCCTAATTCCAAATGGTTTTTTTCCAACAGGTTCAAGGCATAGGCTACATTTTTTCCTTCCAGCGCAGGCATTACAATCATTGGTGGCACGTACCTGTTTACGGTTAAAAATACGGTGCGGTTAACTTTTACGGTAGCATCGGCAGCGGGCAATTGCTTAATTACTGAGCCACGTGGCAGGCTATCGGTAAAAATTGAATCTTGAATGGTTACATCAAAACCTTTGCTTTCTAATAACTTAATAGCTTCGTCGGTGTGTTTGCCTTTTACTGCGGGCACTGTTAAGTAGTCTCCATGTTTAGTTATCCATCCCAGCATTTGCAAGGCTATAAAAACCAGCAAAATACCTAAAGCAGCAGCAGCCAAAAGGTTTACCCAAAACGGACGGTCAGTAATAAATTTAAACATAATTGTAAGTTCAGCTTATGATGTGGTTTTGCAAAGTTTTATTCAAAAGAGGATTTACTATTTATTAAAACACTCTTGTATCAACGCACTGTAAAACTCTTTTAAGCTCCAGCCCATTACCTTAACTTGTTGCGGCACAAGGCTTGCGGCTGTTTGTCCGGGTATGGTGTT
>JAYVUJ010000142.1:0-11826 GCA_043788035.1 Ferruginibacter sp.
AATGCAGCTTACTTTTTATAGGGCCTCCCTTAAGCGATGACGATAAGCAAAAATTATATGCCCCATCAGCTTACCATGACCAATATTATTTTAAATATACGGAAGGCTACACAGCCCAATTAAAGGCCATAAAGCCTTACAACCAAAAAACAGTTTTAGATTTTGGCTGTGGCGATGCAGGCTTATTGGATTTTTTACAGAAAAATAATTACAATGTTACCGGGGTTGAATATGATAAAGGGCTTGTTGAAAAATTAACTGCAAAATTTAATTCCATCAACTTTATTCAGGAAAAGGATTTTTGGGATACTACCTACAACTTTGATATTATTCATTTAGGGGATGTTCTGGAACATGTAAGCCACCCCATTAAATTGCTACAACAATTACGGGAAAAATTGAATCCGGATGGTATATTTTTTATTGAAGGGCCTTTGGAATGTAACCCAAGCCTGGGCTATTATTTTCGCAAGCTTACCTATGCTATAAAAAAAACAATAAATAAGGAATCTTTAAGGGTGCAAGAGCCGTATCATATTACTTATAGCAATGCAACCAACCAACAACTACTTTTTAATAGCCTGAGGTTAAAAAAGCATGTTTTTAAGGTTGTAGAAGCTGGATGGCCTTATATCGATACAATTGCAGCGGTAAACTCTCCCTGGCTTTTTTTGCAATATTTAATAGCCAAAACATCTCAACTCACATCTTATCTGGTACCAAACTGGGGTAATAGGTTTGTTTATATTGGAAAACTATAAAAACTTTGATAAGCATTGTCATTGTTGCATAAATAATCTCAAAATAAATGGCCCTAGATACAATTTAATAACAAACCATGCGTTTATACATCGGTTTTTCATAGGATATTGGATTTTAATGCGGGCTGGATTTCTATCCGGCCTTATTTTTTTCTCTTATTACTTCTTCTGAAAATGACCACAAATTATTCCATTTAACTTTAGGTTTCACTCTATGCGTGCCGTTTATAGGCAGCCAGTCTCACGCAATTCCGGTTGACTTTATTTTATACAATCTTTTCTTTGCTATTGATTAAATTCAAATAATGGGTTGCTTCTCTCCATAATAAATAATTCAATGCCGATAAGTTAAGGCCTCTCTTCTCCGTAGGAACGGTTAAGGAGAGGTAAATAGAAATTAATAAATGCTTAACTCCAAAGCATTGATAAATGATTGTGAAACATTTCGCCGTAGAAAAGCACCTTACATTTTAATGGCTATCTTCTGGGTAATCTTGCCAATATCGCCACTTACTTTATAAATAAAATTTAGCTGTTCTGTTAATTGCTTATCTATGGCACCATCTGCTGCAGGCGGGTTTGTGCCTGCGGGGGATAGTTCATCTTTAGGTAAACTGGCGTCTAATTGCAGCAGGCTTTCCTGCAGGATAGTGATAGATTTTTTTATAGGCTGTAAGGCTTCTTTGGCGTACATACCTTGCTGCTTGTTGGTAATACTAGCTGTAAGGCTGGCGATATTACTGCTTAGTACATGGTTTAAAACCACAAATTCATAAATATCCTGGCTACTTCGCTGCTTGCTTTTTGGTTCGCTCAGCATGCGTTGAAAAGCAGCTGATAAGTTGGCGGTACTTACATATAATTCTTTTCGCACCAGCTTATACTCAAGCTGGCTGTGGATTTGTCCGCTAAAATAAGCGGCCAGTTGCTGCATGTAATTTTTATTTGCCTGAAGCACTTTTACCATAAAACTTTCTAATTGCACGGATTCCCAGTGAGGAAATAAAATATAGCTACCGATAAAGGCTAGCAATGACGCGATGCCCGTATCTAATAAACGTTCTTCCGCAACACCAATAGAACCCATGCCCAACAGGCTAAAAAGTATCAGCACATATGGTGTTGTAAAAATTACTGTAACAATATAATTTATACGGATAAAGGTGTAGGTGCCAAGCATAAAAAAGATGATCAAACCAAAAAGAGCATCACGGTCGTGTATATAAAATATAATAAGCAAACCAATGATGCCGCCTCCTATGGTACCAACAAGCCGCTCGTAATTGCGCTGGCGGGTAAGGCTAAACCCCGGTTTTAAAATAACAATTATAGTGAGCAATATCCAATAACCATGGTGCGCCTGTGGCAATAATTTGGCTATGATAAAGCCTACCAGGCAAGTAATCATCATCCTTAAAGAATGACGGAATACAGAACTTTGCAGGCTAAGGTTACTAATAAATAAGCTGCTGCTGATAACCTGGTGGCTAACAAATTTGGAGTAATCGCTATTTTCCCGTAAATCTCTTTTTGCGGCTGCGCCTGCTTTAAAATAATTCATTAGTTCATCCGTCCTATCGCCAAGGTTACGCAGGTTTACCAGTATTTTTTTAAGTACCAGGTTGCTGTTGTTTGGGTCTTCCATAGCATCAATCCTTATTTTTAAAGCGTCCAGCACGGGTATTAACTGGTAATGCTTTGTATAATTATTATTGCTTTGTATGGCCAGGCCTATGCGGTCAATTTCAGCAGCCAGGTTTTGTATTACAATGCTGAGGTCGCTTAAAATATTGGTATGGCCAAAGCGTTGGCGCAGCAAGCCATAATCGTACCAGGTAGCCATAATGTTTTCATACAAATCAATCACATCTGCAAAGGTTACTACCAGTAATTTGCCGGTGTCGGTCGGGTCTTTTATCAATTCCCGGTTTTTGTATAGCAGTTCCCTTAATTCATCTTGTTTTTCGTTTACCACTACCTGCTGTGCTACCAGTTTACGGTACTCTTCCGTAACATTACTGGTTCCATCATATAAGGCAGATTTTATCCGAAGGAATTTAGCAGCTTCGTGTAAATTGGCTCCCAGCAGGCGTTGTGCGGGCCGGTAAGGATAAATCTTAAAAAATAGCAACGCAAATAACAAGTACCAAAGCCCCCCCGCCAGCACCAGCAAACTATCAAATAAAACTTCCATAGGTGGCGCTACTCTATCCATCCTTAATACAATTACCAACAAGGCTGCGGTACCTAAGGCAGCAGCACGGGTGCCAAAAACAGAGAACATCGTAAAGAAAAAGGAGCTTAATAATATTAACAGCCCCATGCCGTAAATATTATTATTTACAAAGCCTGTTATAAGCGACATTAAAAAGATAAAAAGCAAACAATACCACATGGCATTGCGCTTATGCTCTACAGGGCCCGGACTATCCGTTAAGCACACACAAAGCGCCCCTGTGCTCATGAGTAGCCCCAGGCTTAATTTACCGAATTGTGCAAAAATAATAGCTGGTAAAATAATTTCAAGTGTAATGCGTATGCCATCTGAAAAGTATTGGCTAAATAAAAAATACTGTATCTGTTGCTTGTTATCGCCCATGTTGTTGCAAGCTACAATTTAAATGCAAGTTTTGTTTGGAGGATAGGTATTTTGCTATATTTTGTAGATTAATTGTACAGGTATTGTACTGGTATTTATTTTCGAAAATCTTTACAAGCGTTTCTTCATAAAGCACCTTCCTAACATCTCCTTAAAAATTATTTTTGTAAAACATTGCGGTATTATTAAGCTTATTTTTTAACCATGGCAGTTGGGCAAAATGTACCCATTTAAATACAGGCTGTTTTTAAAGATATTGGGCTTATGGTAGGGATACAAGCATCTTATAAAAAGAAAACCTTTTTATTTAGGTAGTCAACTACGTAGATTTAAATAAAAATATAGGCTATGATTATAACTAACAATATTACCTCTCTTACAAACGAACATTGCGAACAGATAGTGAACTTTATTTTGCCCATACAGCAAATAGAATTTAATGTTCCGGTAACAGTAGATGGCCAACCAGACTGCTGGACATTGAGCGCAAATACCACAAAAGCGGAGGCAACTTTTGGGGCGCTTTTACCAACGGCGAACTTACCGGTACTATTGGTTTGATGGATGCTGGGCATAATATCGGTGCTATCCGAAAGATGTTTGTAAAAAAAGAATATAGGGGCAAAGAATATGGTATTGCCCAGCAATTGCTGGAAACTTTACTAGCCTATTGCAACGGCCATCGAATTACAAAATTGTATTTAGGCACAGTGCAGCAACTAAAAGCGGCGCATAGGTTTTATGAACGAAATGGTTTTGAAAGGATCAACAAAGCGGAGATGCCAACGTTTTTTCCTTTTATGGAACCGGATGATACTTATTACCACCTTCACCTTAATAACTACTATAATTACCAATGTAATTGATGACAGCGGTTTTCACGCCATTTCTTCCTGGCTGCAAAGGCTAAGTGAAAGGCTGCGAAAAGATGAGGATAAATATATACGGCGCATAGCATAGTCTTTGAGCCAGAATGGTTTCCGGTAATATACACGCTGCACTTGACGCCAGTTTTAAGCGTTGTAGAAATTGCCTACCAAATTAGCTACACGCATCCATCTACCATAAGCCTGTTGAAAGAATTGGAAAAGTAGAAATTGGTACGCTCTAAAAAAGGTAAAGCAGGTGAAACAAAACGCTTGCTGCAATTAACAGACAAGGGCAAAAGCCTTATTGCACAAATTGAGCCAGTAGGGCAAATAATGATTGCAGCACTAACTGAAGTGGTTGCAACAAAAAACAAGCTGAAGCAAGCCATTGACGAAGTAGAAGCACAATTAAATAGGCAAAGCTTTTTATAAAGGGCTATGCTATTACTGGGCGGCAAGTAATTTAAAATTAAAAACGTAGAATAAAAAATTCCTTCAACGCAAGGGGCTTGCCGGTACTTATAAATAATTGCATGGTTTACCTAAAGCAACTTTATTTACTTTGACCATAAAAAAAAGTAACCGCTTAAGCCAGTATTGAAACTTATAATAATGAATACTTAAAGCAATACAAAATACCTTTCCGCTTTTGCGGCAAATAAAGGTGCAACTGCAAATTGTATAACTTGAAACAAGAAAAAATAGCCGGCAAAAATACCTTTTACTTCCACTTTATAAAAAAGTACCTTTTTTTAAAAAAAGTAGCTCTTTTTATCAAACATAATACTGCAGTACATTTCAGCCAAAAAACAACACCTAATTATAATGATAGTCTACTTATAATTATAATTAAAATTCACTATGAATAATATACATGAAGATATTACGTTTCAAACAAATAAATAGTCATCATCCTAAATCACATAAAAGATAAAACCTGGTTGTTCATTTTTTGGTGCACCTAATACAAAAGGCTTATTCAAATTACCATTATGCAAAAAATTTACTTGTCCGCGATCATTTGTTTTTTACTTGCGGGTACAACGGTTAACGCACAGGTCGGCATAGGCACTACAGCTCCGGATATAAGCGCCATGCTTGATATTACCAGTAGCTCTACGGGATTGCTTATCCCAAGGATGGATTCAGTTACCCGCACTTCTATCAAATCCCCTGCAGATGGGTTAATGGTATACGATACTGATTACCAATCTTTTTATTACTTTAAAGGCGGGTACGATTGGATACCGATGGATTTTGTACCGCAAAAGGCATTATCTAAAGTAGGTTTTTATGCCACTTTAAGCAGTGCCCGCAGTTTGCCTAATATAACTTATGCTAGTTTGGCCCCGTACAGTAAATCATACGATTACAGTAATAATTTTAATGCAAGTATCGGCATATTTACTGCACCCGATACTGCTGTATATCATTTTACTATAAGTGTTGAGCTAACAGTAACTTCTTCATCTACCAGCGTATTTACTATACTCTGCCAAAAAAATGGAAGTACAGCTGCGGCAGGTACAAAAACAACAATTATTCCTGCAGTGGCAGGTACATCTGAATCGGTAACCGCTTCTATTGATATCCTACTTAATAAAGATGATACTTTTAGCTATAAATTTCAACAAAAGTCTGGCGCATCCCAAACTGTAAATGGAGGCACGGCTAGTACCCCGAGTACAATTTTTAGCGGATTTAAAGTGTTTTAAAATACTTGCGCTGTTCATATAAATCTCAATACCTTTTTATGTTATAAATTTTTCTTCTAAAAGCAGCGTACCATACACTTTTGATATTGTTATATATAATACTGTAAATTGCTTTCTCAATAACAAACTGGTTATTTTAAAAGTTGCCAGCCTTATTGTGTTGCCAATTTAATTAAGTAATTATTGATGAAAGTTATAGTAGCTTGTATTTTGTTGATTGTAAGCACTGCCTGTTGTATTGCATCGGAGCCATCCGATAGCCTTTTAAAACAGTTGAATACCGCTATCAAAGAAACTGTTTTGTATGATGCGGTTCATTTGCGCTCCATAGCCGAAACCCAACAGCTCTTAAATAATAGCATTTCTGCCAGCCCCGATAGTAAATACGGTATCTGCCTTAAATTGTACGAAGGCTACAAATATTACAATTTCGATTCTGCATTATATTACGCTAAGCAGCTGCAACATTTTGCGGCTTTTAAAAATGATGCCTCCCTGGTGGTAGATGCAAGGATAAAGGAAGTTTTTATTATGCTGAGCGGCGGCATGTTTAAGGAGACGCTGGATTCATTGACCGTTATTTCTATAAAGGGTGCCAGCAATGTAGTAAAAGCAGAATATTATTCTTTACTGGCTCGTGCCTATTACAATTTTGCAGATTTTGACAGTGATGATTATTATACACCCCGGTATAATCAAAAGGCTAACTATTATTTAGATTCAGCCTTGCAGCTTTACGCACAGCAATCTTTTGAGTACGGTTACTACAGGGCGTTGCAGCAATTAAAAAAAGGAGATCCGGATATTGCCTTGCTTAGCCTTGATAAAGTAATGGCCCGCCAAAACCTGCAGCTACATCAAATTGCAGTAGCCACTTCCACCATTGGCGGTATTTTAATGAGCATGCAGCAGGAAGCAAATGCCAAGCCCTACCTAATGCAAGCCGCCATTGCAGATGTAAAATCATCTACTAAAGAAACACTGGCCCTGCTTAGTTTGGCAAATATTATTTTTAAAGAAGGCGATGTACAAAATGCTGCCGTATATATTGAAAAAGCTAATGCCGATGCTACTTTTTATAAAGCAAGGTTAAGGAAAGTACAGATAGGCGCTATATTACCGCTTATTGAAGGGCAAATGATAAAGACAATACAATCGCAAAAAGAAAAATTGATAACCTCCCTTATTCTATTTGCTTTTTTAATATTACTGCTTGCAGGCTTTGCTATAATTGTACGTAACCAGGTACGCAAACTAAAAATTGCCCGTTTAAGCTTGCTGCTTATAAACCAGCAATTGATTGAAGCAAATGATTTAAAAGAAAAATACAACAGCCAGTTAAAAGAAACGAACCACCAGTTGGTAGAAGCCAATGCCGTTAAAGAAAAGTACAATGAGCAGTTAAAAGAAATAAACCACCAGTTGCTCGAAGCCAACAAAATTAAGGAAGAATATATTGGCTATTATTTTAGGATAGATACTGAGTTTATGCTGCGCATAGAAAAACTGATGGCTAATATAGATAAGAAACTGATGGACAGGAAATGGGATGAGATTAAGCTGCTACTTAAAACCCTCGACCTTAAAAGAGAAAAAGAAGACTTGCTAAAGAACTTTGATAAAGTCTTTATTAAGCTGTTCCCTAATTTTGTTAACCAGTTTAATACTTTATTTTTGGAAGATGATAAGATTATTATAAAAGATGACCAGCTTTTAAATACCGAGTTGCGCATATTTGCGCTAATGAGGCTTGGCATAACTGAAAACGAAAAAATAGCGGAGATATTAAATTACTCTATTAATACCATTTACAGCTATAAAACCAAAATTCGCAATAAAGCAAATATTGCAAAAGATGATTTTGATAACAAGGTTATGGAGATAACTACATTAAGTTTTTAGCAGCACCTGCGGCAACTTTTTATACCCCTGCCAAAGCTGGTACTTTCCCTAAGCGATATAACAATTAAATTAGAAAAATCTTACCCACTATTTATACCTTAAAAATGGTGTAAACAGCCATTTATAAAAATATACGGGATAATGTGTACAGTGTACACAATTATACAACTATATTATATATATAGTATATATTTTACTACCATACTCATTACCAGTTACTTGCAAATGAGATATTATCTCCTAAACCGTCTATTTTCTATATTTTTTAATTAAAATTTTCCTTGATGGTTTTAGATTAGTCAATTTGTGTACTGCCTCCAAAAAGCAGAATTGTTTGTAAGCCATAGCAAACTTTTATTTTTCTAATGCCAGTTTAAACAAGTAACGATATGCCAAACATGGAACCTATCCATCATCACCCCACAGTTGTAGTACTTGGTAACACAAGCCGCTCACAAATTATATCTTTTAAAAAACATAGCTACACTATACTGCCTCCACTACATATTTTTTCACCTTTTGATACCAGGCAAATCCACATTTTTGTATAACCGCAGTTATATGCCTTTATTCTTGCCCTTAAAAAAAACTATTACCATCATTACTAAAACTAAAAAACGAAACTAAACAATGAAAGCAAAACCACTACTGCTGGCTGCCATTTTCTGCCTCGCTTTTATGTTTGCATTGCCACTGGTCTGGGCGCAAACAAAAACAATTGTCGGCAAAATTACTAACGACAAAGGAGAACTGTTGCCTGGCGCTTCGGTAAAAATTAAGGGCTCCAAAACAGGTGTAAGTGCCGACGGAAAGGGAAATTTTACTATAACCGTGCCTTCCCAAAAATCTGTGCTGGTTATAAGTTATGCAGGCTATGCAGATATGGAAACTGGTGCTGGTGCGCCGCAGTTTTCAATCAGGCTTGTTCAGCAGCAGCAATCTTTAAATGAAGTAGTTGTTATTGGTTATGGCACGGCCAGAAAAAAAGAACTCACCGGTTCCATTGCTATGGTTGGCGAAAAAGATTTTCAGCAGGGCAGCATTACTACGCCCGAGCAATTGATAGCAGGCAAAGTTGCCGGTGTATCAATTACCAGCAATAGTGGTTCGCCCGGCGCGGGCAGTACCATCCGTATCCGTGGCGGTGCATCGCTAAAAGCAAGCAATGACCCGCTGATAGTTGTTGATGGCGTGCCATTAAGCGGCAACGGTATTTCTGGCGCATCTAATACATTAAGCCTTATCAACCCTAACGATATTGCTACTTTTACCATTTTAAAAGATGCTGCCGCTACCGCCATTTATGGTTCGCGGGCTTCTAATGGCGTAATACTCATCACCACTAAAAAAGGTGTTGCAGGCAGGCCGGTAATTAATTTTTCTACACAAGTTTCCATAGCCAAACTGGTTAAGGAAGCAGATGTATTAACTGCCGCCCAATTTCGTAGCTATGTAGATTCTTTAGGTACCGGGCTGGTTGGCGGGCTTCCATTTAAATCTTTGTTGGGCAATGCCAATACCGATTGGCAAAAAGAAATTTATAAAACAGCCATCTCTACAGATAACAACCTGAGCATTTCGGGTGCTTATAAAAAGGTGCCTTACCGGGTATCTGTCGGTTATCTAAACCAGGATGGTATTTTACGTACAGATAACTTGAACCGCATTTCCGCAGGCATCTCTTTAAGCCCATCTTTATTGGATGACCACTTAAAAATAAATATAAACATCAAGGGTGCCGAAACCCACGCCCGCTTTGCCAATGGCGCTGCTGTAAGTGCTGCAGTATATTACGACCCTACAAAGCCTGTGCATGACAATTCCCCGTTTGGTGGTTATAGCGAATGGTATAATACAGATGGCGGTATTACCCTTAATAAATTAGCGCCACGCAACCCCGTTGGCTTGCTTAACCTATACAATAATAGCAGTACGGTACAGCGTAGTTTTGGCAATATACAACTCGATTATAAGTTTCACTTTTTGCCAGGCTTGCACGCCAATGTAAACCTTGGCTATGATGTAGCTAAAGGGCTTGGCGTTACTAACGTGCCTGCATACGCCGCACAAAACTTTTTAGATACCGGGCAATTAAACAGGTATAAAAATGAAATAAAGAATGCGGTAGTAGAATACTATCTTAATTATAATAAAGACCTTAAAGCTATTCATAGCAATATTAATGCTACTGTGGGTTATGGCCATTATGATAATTTTACTTACAATTATGGCTACCCTACCTTAAGGGCTAACGGAGATACGATACAGCGCCCAGTTTATCCCCGTGACCCGCAACACAATACGATGATCTCTTATTATGGCAGGCTTATTTACACTTATAACTCAAAGTATATTGTAGCGGCTTCTATCCGCACGGATGGTTCTTCCAAGTTTTCTAACGCAGGCCAGCGCTGGGGTACTTACCCTTCTGTTGCTGTAACATGGCGTATTAACCAGGAGCAGTTTTTGGCAGCCTCCAAAATATTATCCGACTTTAAGCTGCGCCTTAGTTATGGCATTACCGGCAACCAGGATGGTATACGTAATTACCCGTATCAGAGCGTGTATGCGCAAAGCGATAATGCTTCGCTGGTGCAGTTTGGCAATACCTACTACCACATGAGCAGCCCGCCAGCTTATGATGCAGGCATTAAGTGGGAGCAATCTGCTTCTTTTAACGCAGGCATAGATTATGGTTTTTTAAACAACCGCATAACTGGTAGCATAGATGTGTACAGCAAAAAAACTAAAGACCTGCTCAATGAGATACCAATACCGGCAGGGTCAAATTTCGGCAGTATCTTATTAACCAATATTGGCAACGTAGAAAATAAGGGCATTGAATTTCAAATTGCTGCTACACCGGTACGCACGAAACATCTTTCGTGGGATATTAGCTTTAATGCTACTTATAACAGCAGCAAAATAACCAAGCTTACTGCTTCGCAGGATCCTAGTTTTGTTGGTTCACTGCTGGGTGCTAATCAAATAAACAGTATTGGGTATGAGCCTAATACCTTTTATGTTTTCCACCAGCAATATAACAACAACGGCAAGCCAATAGAAGGCGTGTATGCGGATATTAATGGAGATGGCGCAATTACGCAAAGTGATTTGTACCGGTATAAATCTCCTGCACCAAAATTTATTCTTGGTTTTTCTACCCAGGTAACCATGGATAAATGGTCTGTAACCACTGTGCTCCGTGCAAACATTGGCAACTATATGTACAACAGCGTTGCAACAGGTGCACAGCAAGCCAATGTATTTAATGCGCTTGGATACCTCGCCAATACAATGTCCGAGCTTACTAAAAGCCACTTTTATTATGGCCAGCCACAATCTGATTATTTCATCCAGAATGCTTCTTTTTTAAAAATGGATAACCTGCAGGTTGCGTATAACGTAGGCAAGGTTTTTAATAAAGTAGCCCTGCGGTTAAGCGCCAATTGCCAAAATGTTTTTACCATCACTAAGTACACTGGCATTGACCCTGAAATTTTTAGTGGTGTAGATAACTCGCTCTACCCAAGGCCACGCACGTATGTAATAGGCGCAAACTTTCAGTTTTAATTGATTAAATGTAAATACACATGAAATATACACCTAACAAATTAATAAGCTTGATGGCCATAGCAATTGTATGCTTTGCATCTTGCACAAAAGACCTCGACAGGAACCCCGTAAACGCTACCATTGCCGATAAACAGTACAGTACCCTTGCAGGTTACAAGCAAGTGCTGGCAAAAGTATATGGCAGTTACTCGTTGGTAAGCAGTAATGGCGTAGGCGTATCCGATGTAAGCGTACAAGGCATTAATGATGCCGGCACTACAGATTTTGTGCGTGCGTACTTTAACATGCAGGAACTTACAACCGATGAGGATGTATGCGCCTGGAACGATGGCTTTTTACAAGCCTTCCACAACCTTAACTGGACCAGTAGCAACATTTTCGTAAACGCATTGTATAGCCGTAGC
>JAYVUJ010000143.1:0-5269 GCA_043788035.1 Ferruginibacter sp.
CACACTATGGAAAAACGCTGGAATATATTAAAAGCGGATAAAAGCAACACAACTGCCTTACAACAAGCCCTCAAAATAAATAGCAGCCTTTGTTCTATATTATTACAACGTGGCATTGACAGTTATGATAAAGCGAAGGCTTATTTTAGGCCTTCGTTAAAAGAATTGCATGACCCGTTTTTGATGAAAGATATGCATAAGGCTGTTAACCGGATATCTTCGGCTATCAATCAAAAAGAAAAAATTTTAGTTTTTGGCGATTATGATGTTGATGGTACTACTTCTGTAGCTTCAATGTATCAATTTATTTGTAAAATACATAATGCCGAACTTGCTCAATATTATATACCACACCGGTACAGAGAAGGATATGGCATTAGCAAAATGGGCATTGATTACGCTGCTGAAAATAATTTTACATTAATTATTTCTTTAGATTGTGGCATTAAATCTACCGAGCTTATTGCCTATGCAAAACTACTTGGTATTGATTTTATTGTGTGCGACCATCATTTACCCGATGATATTTTGCCGGATGCGGTTGCCATATTAAATGCCAAACAAAAAGATTGTACTTATCCATTTAAAGAATTATGCGGCTGTGGCGTTGGCTTTAAATTAATGACGGCACTTGCACAAACTTTTGGCATTGCCAAAGAAGAATATTTTTGCTACCTGGACCTTGTTGCCACAGCCATAGCCGCTGACATTGTACCCATGACTGGAGAGAACAGGATACTGGCTTACTTTGGATTACAGCAAATAAACGAAGCTCCATGCGCTGGTATAAAAGCCCTGATAAAATTAGGCGGCATACAACATAAGTTAACCATCAACAATGTGGTTTTTGTAATTGCGCCACGCATAAATGCCGCTGGCAGGATGGACGATGCAAAAAAAGCCGTACAGTTATTTATTGAGAAAGATGTTGATAAAGCTATGGGACTGGCGGAGATTTTACATAGTGATAATAGCGACCGTAAAGAAGCTGATAGCAGCATTACAGCCGAAGCATTAGCGTTGATTGAAAACGATATTTTACTGGTCAATAAAAAATCGACTGTTGTTTATAAAGAACACTGGCATAAGGGAGTTGTTGGCATTGTTGCCAGCAGGCTTACAGAAAAATATTATCGCCCTACCGTAGTACTTACCCGCAGTGGGGATATAGTGGCAGGCAGCGCCAGAAGTGTTGTTGGTTATAATTTGTACGAAGCAATCCATGCCTGCAAAGAACATTTGCTGGGTTATGGAGGGCATTTTGCGGCAGCGGGCATGTCGCTCTTGCCCGAAAATGTATTGCCCTTTACTGATAAATTTGAAGCCATCGTTGCTGCATCTATTGAAGCCCATATGCTGATACCGGAAATTGTTATTGATGCCGCTATTTGTTTTGATGAAATAACGGCTTCCTTATACAAAATTATTTGCCAGATGGAACCTTTTGGCCCAGAGAATATGCGCCCTACTTTTGTGGCTACCAACGTAATGGATATGGGCTATTCAAAAATTGTAAAAGGCTTGCATCTACGTTTTGTGGTAAAACAACAAAACAATAAAACATTTACCGGCATTGGTTTTAATTTGGCTGATAAATTTAATTTATTACAAACAAAACAGCCACTCGACCTTGTATTTACTTTAGATGAAAATGAGTGGAACGGCGAAACAACTATTCAATTAAAAATAATAGACCTGCGGTTATCTAAACCAATAGGCACCTCAGCTTTATAAAAAATTAAATTGAAAACACTTACATTTTTACGGTACTTTTTTTACCTCGGCATTAATTGGAACTGGCGCATTGCCACTACCATTATAAAGCAAGAAATTGAAGGCGAAAAAACATATGGCATTGATACAACCGGTGCTGATGAATTAGGCAGCCTTGCAAAAAAGGGAATCGATACATCGCACGCAACTATTTATATGCCCATAAGTTATGCATTACTAAAAGCACTTTTTAAACAGTTGCCAACAAAGCCTGCTAAACATCTTTTGGATATTGGTTGTGGTAAGGGAAGGATTTTATGCGTAGCTGCCCATCATGGAATTAATAAAGTTACAGGTATTGATATTTCTAAAGATTTATGCGATGATGCAACTGCTAACCTTGAACTTACAAGAGTGCAATTCCCCTTGTTGGAGTATGCTGTATTTACTAAAGATGCCATGAATTTTGAGATACCCGCAGATGTGGATTGTATTTTTTTATTTAACCCTTTTGATGTTGTTGTAATGGGCGCGGTAGTGTATAATATTATGGAAAGTGCACAAGAAAACCCAAGAGATATTATGGTTGTTTATGCCAACCCTTTATACCAGAGCTTGTTTGAAGAAGAAGGTTTTGTAGAAATATATCACACAAAAGAAATGAAATATTTGGAAGCAGCGTTATTGAAATTACCAGCATTAAATTAAGTTTTACCAAACAAAAAACTCCTGCCACTTTGCAATGGCAGGAGTTTTTTTTACACTTAAAACAATATTAATTTGCACTTAACAAATCAACACTTCTGTTTATAAAGTTTGTTAGCGTATTGCCCTTTAGCAAGCCTTGAGAAAGCAATGCAAGGTCTGCTAAATTGTGCACTAGTTTTTCCTGTTTTTCTTTTACAGCTTCGCCTAAAATATTTTTGTAAATAGGATGGTTACCATTTACTGTAAGCGTTACTTCATCGGGCATGCTGCCGTAAAAAGCGCCCATACCGCTTTGCATTGAAGCCATATCTTTCATTCGGCGCATAAACTCTGGCCTGGTGGCTACTACTGGTGGTGCATCAACACTTAACCCTTTTACTTCTACAGTTACATTTAATTCTGGTATTTGAACGCCAAATAATTCTTTCAGCTTCGCTTCATCATCTTTGCTTAAAACACTTTCCCCACCTTCTTGCTTGTCAATCAAATTATCAACGATATCACTATCAACCCTTACAAATTGTACATTCTCCCATTTCATTTCCATCTGGCTTACAAAGCCATTGTCAATAATGGTTTCCATCCTAATTACCTTGTAACCCCTTGCTACAGCTTGTTGTATAAAAGCATCTTGCTGTATAGGGTCGGTAGTGTATAATATTACTTGCTTGCCATCTTTATTTTTCTGTAAAGTTTCAGTAGCAATTTTATATTCTTCAAAAGTGTGAAATTTGCTTTCAGTATCCTGCAGTATCAAAAACTTGTTTGCCTTTTCCAGGAACTTATCATCGGTCATCATGCCATACTTGACAAACAAGCCAAGGCTCTCCCATTTTGCTTCAAAAGAAGGACGGTCGTTTTTAAATATTTCTTCTAATTTATCAGCTACTTTTTTAGTGATGTGGGCGTTTATCTTGCGCACATTAGGGTCGCCCTGCAAATAGCTACGGCTAACGTTTAATGGAATATCCGGAGAATCGAGCACGCCTTGCAACAGCATCAAAAATTCTGGTACGATATCTTTTACTTCATCAGTTACAAAAACCTGGTTGCTATATAATTGTATCTTATCTTTTTGAATTTCGTAAGATTGCTTGATTTTTGGGAAGTATAAAATACCCGTTAGGTTAAAAGGATAATCAACATTTAAATGAATCCAAAAAAGCGGAGCTTCGTTGTACGGATATAATTCTTTGTAAAAGTTTTGATAATCCTCTGTGGATAATTCGGATGGTTTTTTTGTCCAGGCTGGTGTGGGGTTGTTGATTTGTTTGTCTTCAAACATAATAGGGACTGGTAAAAAACGGCAAAATTTATCTAATACAGTTTGTACCCGATGTGCTTCTAAAAATTCCATGCTTTCCTCATTCAGGTGCATGATAATGTCAGTGCCTCTTTCTGCTTTTTGTGCATCTTCTAAAGTAAATTCTGGGCTGCCATCACACTCCCACCTTACTGCTGTGGCACCTTCTTTAAAAGATTTAGTTACCACTTCTACTTTTTCACTTACCATAAAAGATGAGTAAAACCCTAAGCCGAAATGACCAATGATATTATTTTCGTTTTGTCCTTTATATTTATCTAAAAACTCTTCTGCGCCGCTAAAGGCTACCTGGTTTAGGTATTTGTCCACTTCCTCGCCCGTCATGCCAATACCTTTGTCGGATATGGTCAGTGTCTTTTTTTCAACATCAATTTTTATGGTGATTGCCAGTTCGCCCAATTCGCCTTTTGCTTCGCCAATGGAAGAAAGGGTTTTTAGCTTTTGAGTGGCATCAACCGCGTTGCTTATCAATTCCCTTAAAAAAATATCGTGCTCACTATATAAAAACTTTTTAATGATTGGAAATATATTTTCCGTTTGTACCCTAATGTTTCCTTTTTGCATGATTATGATTTTTGGTATACTTGTCAAAGAAAATACCAAACATTAAAAATGTGACAAGATGACAAAGAATATTACGCCCGTAGTCTAAAGAAGTGTAAAGGAAGGGCATACAGTTTTGCATGGACTATTATATCTGTCAGGCAAAATGAATTATACGAAGGTGTCATCAATATAAATTTGTTTAGGTCCAGGAGCAAACGGCCATTGCTTTTTGTATTTTGCCATGGCAAGATAAACGGCGAGCCCACTACCAAAAACCAACAAGAATGAAATGATAATTGTTAACCCGGTGGCATAAAAAATAAATAGCCACATACCGATTGCAAGCAATACTGGCAAGGGATACAAGGGCATTTTATACGGCAACTTTTCGGTACCATTGCGCTTGCGTAACAGCACTACGCCAATAGCCTGCCCTACAAACTGTACCATTATGCGCATGGCTAAAATGCCATCAATAATATGCTTCATTTTAAAGAGCATGCTAAATATAAACGCAATGCCTGCCAATACCAATAGCGACACGTACGGAAAATTTTTTGTGGGGTGAAGCTTACCGAATATTTTAAAGAATGCACCATCGGCCGCCGCCGCATAAGGAACCCTTGAGTAACCGAGCATTACCGCAAATAAGGATGCTAGCGCTACCCATAAAATCATTACGGTGCCTACTTTTGCGGCGGTGTGGCCGTACAAGCGTTCTAAAAAAGTACTGATTACAAAATTGTTTTGCGCACCATCCTGCCAATGCTTTATTTCCTGCCAGGGTATCACGCTGCTTACGCTCATGTTCATCGCTAAATATAAAATTGCAATACCAATAACAGAGATGAACATACTACGGGGAATATTTTTTCCGGGATTTTTTATTTCGCCGCCGAGGTGGCATACGTTGTAGTAGCCGAGGTAACTGTAAATTGTTTTTACACAAGCCTGCCCAAAGGTGAAAGATAATAATTG
>JAYVUJ010000144.1:0-15704 GCA_043788035.1 Ferruginibacter sp.
ATCAACAAAAATGCCTTGTTATCTTCCATAGTATGCGGTTAGTGCATGCATGGCTTTGCTGATAACATTTAACTTAAAAAAAATTAAAATGAATCAATACGAAGTGCCGGCTTATCTGATAGATGAGCTTCCGGAAATTAAAGAAGGCCTACAAAATATTTCACCAGTATTCAACATTTTTAAAAGTATCCAGTGCCTTTCTGATTATACAAAGACCAAATTGCTGCAACATAATTTAGGCGTAGTAAAACATTGTTTTTTAATTGCTGAAAAAATTTATTCAACAGGCAATAACGTGGTTAGGGGCGCCATAGAAAATGTATTTGTGTATTCATTTTCCACATTAATGAATATAAGCGATAAAGAAGAGCAAAAGCAAATATGGGCGCTTATGCCATTAAACTTGCATACGGCCTATGTAAACCAAATTTTTAAATCGGGTATATAGCCTTTGTGCGGCAAGCAAAATTCCTTTTAAGCCTAATATTAACGCCATGATTACGCAATTTGATGTTTATGCCATTGTTACTGAAAAAATACCCCAATTGGCCCAGCAGGATTATCCTTGCAGAGGTTCATTAATGATTTATGCAACCATTAATTACTTAACAGATTATACAAGGCATGCTATAGAGGCGCACAATGTAAAAAATATAAAAAGTTGTTTTGCCATTGCAGAAGATTTTTACCTGCATGGCGATAACCTTGTGCGCTTGCTGATTGAGAATAGCTTTATTTATTCGCTTTCTCCTATTGATGAAATGTGCGCAGCCGATAAATTTTTAATAAGGTCGATAGTTCCGGAGGTGATGCTGGCTGTTTATAATAAGCAAGTAAAGCAAGGGCATTAATAGTTTTAAAACAAAAAACGTGAATAACATAATAGTTCGTGTAGCCACTGAAACTGATGAGTATTTTGCTGCTGCCATAGCTAATGAAATGCAATCATCCGCAATCATCCGTGGGTCTGGCATATCCAGGCGTTCCCCGGAATCTATCATTACAAAAATGAAAGAAGGCAAAGCCATTATTGCAGTAACAAAAAATAATGATTGGGTTGGTTTTTCTTATGTGGAGGTTTGGGCAGCCGGTGAGTTCGTATCCAACTCAGGCTTAATAGTAAGCCCGGTATACCGGAGTTTTGGAGTGGCCAGGCTAATAAAAAATAAAATTTTTAAATTATCCAGGTCGCTTTACCCGCAATCAAAAATTTTCAGCATCACAAGCGGGCTCGCTATCATGAAAATGAATGCCAGCCTTGGTTTTGAAACCGTAACGTTCAATGAAATTACGCACCAGAAAGAATTTTGGATTGGCTGTAAAAGCTGTGTGAATTATTCCATACTGCAAGAAAAAAAATGTACTAACTGTTTGTGTACTGCAATGCTTTTTACCCCGCCCTCTATAAAAAATTAAACATTTTTAATGGGTACTGATAACTATGCCAGGTAACAAATAAAAAAAAGTGATGTAACCAGGTTAAGGCTTACAGTTTATATTCTTCAATTTTACGGTAAAGTGTTGTTAACCCGATGTTTAATAATTTTGCAGTCTCTGTCTTATTTCCTTTGGTATGGTTCAACACTCTTTGGATATGTAATTTTTCTACGCTGGCTAAATCGAAGGCCGATAAAGTTTGTTGCCCGTAGGGCAATTGCTGCATTTCTGAAGGCAGGCTATCAATCGTCAATACATCATTGATAGCTAATATTACGGCTCTTTCAATTACGTTTTTTAGTTCACGGATATTGCCTTTCCAATCGTGCTTTTGCAGGCGTTCCATAAAATCTTTACTAATCGAATGGATGTGGCTGTTTGTTTTTTGTGCGAAAAATTGCAGAAAAAATTCAGCCAGCACAGGGATATCTTTTTTGCGGTCACGTAAAGCAGGCAGGGCTATCGTAAATACATTAAGGCGATAAAAAAGGTCTTCCCTAAAACGGCCATCTTTTACTTCCTGTTGCAAATCTCGGTTGGTGGCAGCAATGATGCGCACATCTACTTTGGTTGGTTTTGTGTCGCCTACTTTAATAAATTCGTTTGTTTCTAATACCCTTAATAATTTTGCCTGCAAGTCGTAATGCATCTCGCCAATCTCATCTAAAAACAAAGTGCCGGTGCTGGCTTCTTCTATCAATCCCTTCTTATCTTTTATGGCACCGGTAAATGCGCCGGTTTTGTGGCCAAATATTTCGCTCTCTAACAACTCTTTTCCAAAAGCGCTGCAATTGAGTGCCATAAAGGGTTTACCATTACGCTGGCTGCCGTTGTGGATGGCTTGTGCAAATACTTCTTTGCCCGTGCCAGTTTCGCCCAGCAATAAAACAGAGGCATGCGTTGGGGCTACTTTTTTTGCAAATACGATAGCTTCTTCAATTAATGGAGAGCTTCCAAGGATACTTTCAAAACCATATTTTTTACCAACTTGCTGCTCCAGTTTTTCAATTCGTTTTTGCAGTTGTACTTTTTCAATGGCCCTGTTTATCAGGGGTATTATTTTATCATTGTCGTTGCCTTTGGTAATATAATCGAATGCGCCATTTTTAATAGCCTGTACGCCATCGGCAATATTACCGTATGCGGTTAGCAATATTATTTCTATAGATGGATAAGTGTTTTTAATTTCTTTTACCAGCTCAACCCCATTGCCATCCGGAAGCTTTACATCGCACAGCACTACATCAATAGTGGTTTGTGCTAAATTTTTTAAACCTGCTTTACAACTAGCTGCTTCTACTACTTCAAAGCCTTCTAATTTTATAATGCGTACCATCAATGCCCTTAACTTTTCTTCATCATCAATGATCAATATTTTGTTCACGCTAATTTTTTTCAAATGTACCAAATACAATTTCTTTGCAGCTACAAACTTTTATGGCGGTACAAAAATTGTTAAAAGATTTTAGCTTTACTGAGCCTTTGTAAAAGAAAAAGTAAATTCGTGTTTATACAACCATAAAAAAAAATATCATGCTTTATAAAAAAATAAAAATATCCTTCTTATATATTGCATTGCCAATACTTATTTTATTTAGTTTTCAGGCAAGTGCACAATACAAGTCCTTGATTATTTCGCCTAACGGCGATACGCTAAATATTGTGGACAAGAATAACCTAAAGCAAGGCAGATGGGTAATTACGGTAGCTGAACTAAGAGGAGAGCCAGGCTTTGATGAAGAAGGATATTTTAAAGATGATAAAAAAAGCGGCCCATGGCGAAAATATAATAGCACCGGCGATATACTGGCTGTTGAAAATTATAACCATGGCGGCAAAGAAGGCGTGCAGGAGTATTTTACTTTTTTAGGCGACCTTGAAAGGCATGAAGAATGGAAAGGCTACAACCCCGATGCACCATACGATACCGTTGCCGTTTATGGCGAAGGCAATAACGTAATAAGCAAATATAAATTGGTAAAAGCGGAGCAATACAGTGTGCCTAATGGCGATTGGAAATATTATTCAGCAGGCGGCAAAATAATTAAGATAGAAACTTACGACCATGGTCGTTTACTAAAAAATGCAGAAGATAAAACCATAGTGGCTGCAACAACAGCCGAAGAAAAAAAGGAACCAGCCAAGACAAAAGAGATTTTAGAGTACGAAAAAAAGTACAGCAAAAAAAAGCGCATGCAAATGGAGAGGGATGGCAAGACCGGGCTTTAGTTTAATTAGCTGATTGGCTGCTGTGCCAATGGCAAGCGCACATTTTTCTATACTCTATTACAATACTAAAGAATTGCCTGATGCGCTAATTAGCTAATCTGCTAATTAGCACATCATAACCAGCGACTATCACAAGGTGAGTATTAGCACATTGCCACAGCAGCTAACTAGCTAATTAACTACATTTGCAGCCATTATGGCCGATTCAAAAATAGAAAAGAAAACCGCATTACTGCTATTGCCTTTGCAGCTTAGCCAAAATAAAAACATACTTCGTTTTATAACTGTTTCTAAGCATGTAGCAGGGATAAAATATGATATCACCGACCTTGGTGAAATGGAATTGCGTAAATATTATCATCAGCTTCCCAACCAGGCAAAGCAGGGCTTGTACCAGCTCACCAATGAAGGGCTTTATAAAATGGAAGGCGAAATTATAAAACGGCATAAGCAAAAAAAGTCTGGTGTGCAACTGCGTGATTTTTTAATGCCCGCTTACACCAGGAAACTTCAGGAACAATTTGAATTTTTTAAGCCATTTGTAAACCTTGTAAAATGGTACCATCAATTGCCCAATGCTGCCACAGGTAATATGATTATCGCTCCCTGTACATTTAGTACGTATAAGCCATCGCTGCAATTTGAAGTAGTAAAAGATAGTGATGGGTTACTACTAAAAACCGTGTTGAATATCAACGGCAACAACTATAATGTAGATGAATTCCGCAGGTTTAATTTTTTGTTGGAAAGTAAGAATGAATACTTTTTATTAGCTAATAAAGATTACCAAACGCTTGAGTGGCTGGTACAAAATAATCCGCGGCAATATAGTGCTGATGGTACTTTGATGGCACAAAATATATTAAGCAAGCTGGAAGAAAATTATAAAGTGCAGCGCAATAATTTGTTTGCCACCACCACCATTGAAACGTTGCCAAGGCAAAGAGTTTTGTTAAGTGAAATAAGTAATTCTTTTTTAGTGCTTACGCCGCAATGGGTATATGACGGCTATACTGTAGAAGGGGAGTGGAAACCATTTTTTGAGACAACCAATAACGGCGAAGCTATTATAGTAAACCGCAATAAAGAGGTAGAACTAGCTTTTAAAAAACAGTTGGAAGCACTGCATCCAAACTTTATAAAGCAGTTAAATGGCTGGTACTATTTATCTTTTGCAGAAGCCCAAAAAAAGCAATGGTTCTTAAAAGTATACCATCAACTATTAGAGATAGATATTGAGCTCGTGGGTATTGATATGCTCACACATTTTAGGTACTCTGCCCATAAGCCGGTTACTGAAATGAAAGTGCTTACAAAAGATGCCGTTACATTGCTGGTAGATTTTTCGTTACAGTTTGGCGAAGAGAAAATACCATTGGCAGAACTGCAGAAAATGTTGATAGCGGGGCAACGGGCTGTAATGCTAAAAGATGGTTCGCTCGGCGTGTTAGGTGAGGCATGGATGGATGAATATGCTACTATAATAAAGCATAGCAAGGTAGATAAAAAGCAACTTAACGTACCTCAATGGCTGGCCATCAGCGAACAAAAAAATGAAAGCAATAACCAGCCTTTAAAGATAACGGTTAATGATAGTTGGTGGAAAAATTGGGAGCGCTGGCAATTACCGGACAACATACTGTTCCCCATCTCACCAAAAATTAAAGCAACCCTGCGCCCTTACCAGCAAAAAGGTTTTGAGTGGCTAAAAATGCTGGCTGAAATTAATGCCGGAGCCTGCCTTGCAGATGATATGGGGCTTGGTAAAACCTTGCAGACCATCTGCTTTATTACCGATCGTTTAGAGCAGGTTAAAGAAGGCATGGTTATAATTGTTTGCCCATCTTCTCTCATCTACAATTGGCAAAATGAAGTAGCTAAATTTGCGCCGCACCTTCGCACCTATATACACCATGGGCAGGCAAGGGATATTGCCAACATCAGCGCAGCTAATATGGATATTTGCATTACCAGTTATGGCACTATGCGGGGTGATATTGAGCAGTTGGCCGCCCTGCATTTTGATGTAGCGGTGATAGATGAAAGCCATAATATCAAAAATCCATCTGCCCAAAGCACAAGGGCAATTTATCAGTTACAAGTACGCAGCAGGGTAGCATTAAGCGGTACGCCGGTAATGAATAATACATTTGATTTATACTCTCAATTAGAATTTTTATTGCCCGGCATGTTTGGCAGCAAAGAGTTTTTTAAAAGAGAATATGCCGATGCTATTGACAGGGATAGGAACGACGAAAAGATAATGGCGTTACAAAAATTGACAGCACCATTTATACTTCGCCGCACCAAAGAGCAGGTGGCTAAAGACCTGCCGGAAAAAACAGAATCCATCTTATGGTGCAATATGGGCATGGCGCAAAAAGATATGTACGATGGCATAAAGGAAAGCGTTAAGAGCAATCTTTTTATGAATATTAAAACAGAAGGTTTGGGTAAAAGCAAGCTGGCAGTCTTGCAAGGTATCATGAAATTGAAACAGGCTTGTAATTCGCCATTATTATTGCCGGCGGAAGAACGCAGTACCCACCACTCTGTAAAAACCGAAATGCTGCTGGAAGAATTGGCTAACCTTGGCGGCCATAAAGTATTAGTATTTTCTCAATTTACAAAGATGCTCAATTTGCTTGCGGAGACGTTTACTCAAAAAGGTATTTCATTTTATCAGTTAGATGGAAGTACTGCGCCTAAGCAAAGAGCTGCGCTGGTAGCCAGTTTTCAAGAGCCGGCAAATACCACCAATGTGTTTTTGATAAGCCTGATGGCCGGCAATACAGGGCTTACATTAACAGCGGCAGATTATGTTTTCCTTTTCGATCCATGGTGGAACAACGCCGTGCAGCAACAGGCCATCGACCGTACCCATCGCATTGGACAAACCAAAAATGTATTTGCTTATAAGATGATCTGTAAGGATACCATTGAAGAAAAAATTATTCAATTGCAACAAAATAAAAAAGAGTTGAGCGATAATTTAATTGGTGATAATGAAGGGTTTGTAAAGCAGTTAAGCAAGGAAGATGTTGAGTTTTTATTTAGTTAATACTTTTTAGAAAATTGAGGATATTAAAAAAGCCACCTCAAATTTGAGATGGCTTTTTTGGTTTTGGTTGAGTTGTATATTTTAGTTGAACAAATACCTGAACCCAAACTGCATCTGCCAGCGGGAAATAATATTTGTGTTGTCCCTGAAAGTATTAGTAACCGGAACCTGATTGTTTGCATCAAGATAAGGCATAGAAAAACTTGGCGTTTTACCATCTGCTCCCAAACCTTCATACTTAAGAAAATTGCTTATAGTTGGTGTTTTGTAAGTTCCCCAATACTTGTTAAGCAAGTTGCCTGCATTAATTAAATCTATAGTAAAACGTAGTGTATGCCTCTCTTTTCCCACTTTTACAGAAATATCTTCTGTAAGGTTAAGGTCAAGCCTTTTGTAGATAGCGCCTACTGTTGCATTTGCTTTAGCATACTGGCCACGGTGGTTAGCTAGGTAATGGTCTTGGTTAATGTAATTGTTTAACTGGTTCCATATTTGTAAAGAAGTCCTGGCGTCAGTTACAGGGGCTGATGGTGTACCTGTACCAGTCCCTAATCCACCTGAGTTAACTTTTACAAGGTTTATTTCTGTTGCAGATTTGGGGATGTAAATCAGGTCGTTACCTGCATTGCCATCACCATTTAGGTCACCATTGTAAACGTAAGAAGAAACACCATTATTAGTTGCTTCAAAAATAGCTCCTAAAGAGGTAGAGAAGTATTTACCTGTCTGTAATTTATAAGAGAAATAAGCAATTACCCGGTTAGGCTGATAGAAAGCAGCATTACCTAAAGTAGCCTCATTCGGGTCACCAGTTATACCTCTTGCAGCCCAAAGCGAAGATGCAGTACTACCAAATTCTGCAGTATTTTTTGCCTGGCTAAATGTGTAGGCTACGCTTGCAAATAAATTCTTAAAGGTTTTTTGAACCCTTCCAGTGATAGTGTAAGAATAACCTTTACTGGTGTTGCTCATTAAAATAGCATTGCCAATATTGGGGTTTGCTAATGTTTTGCCTGAATAATATTTGTTAGAATTTGTAGTGCTTGTAAGGTAACGTAACCTATTATCGGCCCCACCTAAAGCAAAAGCATTTGTTTCGTTGAGGTTGATGTTTTGATAGTAAACAGCATTGATATCTTTAGAATAAGTTCCTTCTAAAGTAACAATGATATCGTTAGCAAACTTTTTATCAACCGCTAAGCTAGCTTTTAAAACCTGAGGATATTTAAAGTTCCTGTCAGTTAATGCAGTACTGTAAGATGAGTTTGGTGCACTGCCCGGTGGTATATAAGCAGTATTGTCAGGATTAAATGCTACAAGGTTTCCAGGAGTTGGAGTGGGGGTTGTTGCAGGAGGAGTAGACCTTGTAAAAGAACCAAACTGAATACCATTGTTGCTAGCCTGGTTGCTTATCCATACAAATGGTGGTGGGCCAGCAAATATACCTGCGCCGCCTCTGATTTGTAAAGTCCTATTTCCTTTAACATCCCAGTTAAAACCAACCCTTGGTGACCATAATGGGGTAGTAGTGGGTGCTTTACCAATATTGTAAGTAGCGCCATTTTTAAAAGTAAGCGCATCAAATGCAGGGTTATCGGTAAATGTTTGTTTGTAGATAGTTAAATCTGCACGCAGACCATAAGTAAGTGTAAAGTTATTGCTCATACGCCATTTATCCTGTGCAAAAAATCCAAGTTCAGTTGATCCTGCTTCTGCAAAAGGAAAAGCACCGCCTGGCAATGCTGAGTACTGCAGATAATAATTTCTTGCATTAGCTGTTCCTTGTGTTGCACTTTTATAAAAATCTTGCAGGCTGTTAAACTGGTAAACACCCTGGTAGCCTGGCGCAAATGCATTTTTATATTTCCTGTAGTAATCTTGGGTACCAAGGGTTATTTCATGTGCGCCTTTATAAAATTTAAAGAAATCGGCAAATTGGTATACATCCGTATTCAGTAAATTATTGTACGTGTACATTTCATAACCAAAAGTTGTATAGATATTGCCTGAACCATTTAAAATATCTACCAAAGGCATTGTTGGGCTTGTTGAATGCGGAGAACGATAATCTCTTAAGGCTGTGTAGCCAAATTGCAGTTTATTACTTGCTTTATTGCCAAAACGTGTATTTAATTCTGCAATTACAATATTGAAATTATTATTTACTTTATAGCCACTTCCATAAAAAGGCATAGAAGTAGTACCTGGCTGTCCGCCTGTAACTTGTCCAATTCCAGGCCTGCTATTGCTGGCAAATTGGTCCTGAGATGATTTTAAATAATTGTATTTTATTGTAAGCGTGTTACTTTTATTAATGTTCCAATCAAGCTTGGCAGTAACTTTATCGCTTCGTGTCTCAAAAGAATAATTTTGGAAAGCACCGGGGTTGTAACCATATTTAGTTTGTAAAAAATTGCTTAGCGCAGTTAATGTATCTGCATTGGCCTGAGAAAAGTTGCCGCCTGGTGTATTCATTGCGTCAGACGCTTGTAAGCTGGTAGCGGGTGCAGTCTGCCTAACTTGTTCGCCACTTATAAAGAAGAATAATTTATCTTTTATTATAGCGCCGCCTAAAGAAGCGCCTCTGTTGTTGAAGCTGAAATCTGACTTAGGGATAGTGGCAGTACCAACTTTGTAACCCTGTGTGCCCGGACCTTTAACATAAGTGTACACCGAACCCTTAAATTGGTTAGTACCGCTTTTAGTTACAGAGTTAATGCCTGCCCCGGAAAACCCACCTTGTGTTACATCGTAAGGTGCAACGTTAACCTGTATTTGCTCAATAGCTTCCAGGCTAATTGGTTCGCTGTTTGTTTGGCCGCCTAACGTACCCGAAAGGCCAAAAGAGTTATTAAAGTTTGCACCATCTACAGTTAAATTATTATATTGGCTGCTACGGCCGCCAATGTTCAGGCCATTTGCTGTTGGTTCTAATTTAGTAAAATCAGATAGTGACCGGTTTATAGTTGGCAATCTTTCAATCTGAGTACGGCCAATTATTTCCTGGCTGCCGGTACGGTTGTTATTGAAAGTCTTGTCCTGCCTTCTGCTAGCAACTACTACTTCTGTAAGGCTGGTGGTAGATTGGGTAAGTGCAAAATCTGCCTTGTACTCCTGGCCTAGCAACAAGCTAATATTATCTTGCGTAGAAGCTGCAAAGCCTACAAATGTTGTAGTAATAGTGTAAGGGCCGCCTACACGTAAGTTAGCCAAATTATACCTGCCATCTTTACGGCTGGTAGTGGTGTACTTTGTGCCAGTTGGTAAATGGGTAGCAACAATAGTTGCGTTGCTTACAGGGGTTTTACCATCAGTAACAACACCTTGTATTTCTGAGGTAGTTTCCTGGGCTTTTGCTAAAGAGGCGAATAATAAAAACATTGCCGTTAGCAGTCTAAATCTTATTGTCATAAATGTCTTTTGAATTTTGTGCAAATGTGATATGAAATTTTTATTTAGGTACGGATATAACGCTAACAAATTGTTATGTAATTAAATGCTGGCGAAATTTATTTATAAGAAGTTTTAAATTATAATAGTAAAACAAATAATAATAAATCAATGGGTTAAGTAAAAAATTTCCTCTCATCTGGAGAGGATCATTGTGAGGTAAAGACACACATATTAATCTTTAACTTAATGGCGTTGAATGGTAAATAGTAAATATTTGCTGCTGTTATATGATTGGGCAATCGTTAATGAGTACGTTACAAAAAAACTGTTTATATTATTACAAATATTTTTAAAAGCAGTTTTTTAAAGGGGCAAAAAAAGTGAAAAATTATTTACAATTGTTAAAACTTATTAACAATGCAAAAGGCAACACAATTATTCTAAACGCTACATGGTGTTGAATTACCAAATTGTTACCTCTTGTTGATATTCGGTATTTAAATGTTTTAGCCATTACAAATGATTCTAAACATTGCTATTGATTGTATCTCTTCAAAAAAAGACTAAAAATATTACATTTTATTTATTAGGGATAAATAATTGCAGCAGTTTCTATTTTAAATTATGGGTCCTAATTTTCTTGATGGTTTTATAAATCTTTTTTGTAAAAAAATAGTATAAAACCACAGCAAACATTTTCTTATTGCGCAACCGTTATAACTTAATTGGTTGGTTAAACGTTATTAACTTTGCACCACAAAAATAATTAGCATGTTAGATAGTATTGAAAGTGCCATAGAAGATATTAAAAATGGCAAATTGATAATAGTGGTAGATGATGAAGACCGTGAAAATGAAGGCGATTTTATTACCGCTGCTCAAAATGTAACGCCGGCTATTATTAATTTTATGAGTACCCATGGCCGCGGCTTAATATGTGCGCCTTTATCAGAAGCCCGTTGTAATGAATTAAACCTTCAGGCAATGGTAAGCGACAATACTTCTCTGCACTCCACACCTTTTACAGTTAGTATAGATTTGTTAGGTCATGGCTGCACAACCGGCATTTCCGCCTCTGATAGGGCAAAAACAGTACAGTCATTGGTTGGGCTTGATACAAAACCTGAAGATCTTGGTAGGCCTGGGCATATTTTTCCACTAAAAGCCAGAGCTGGTGGTGTATTGAGAAGAGCAGGGCATACAGAAGCAACTACCGACCTTGCCGAGCTTGCAGGTTTTGCCCCGGCAGGTGTTTTAGTAGAAATAATGAATGAAGATGGCAGTATGGCCAGGTTGCCGGAATTAAAGGAAATAGCAAAGAGATTTGGGCTTAAAATAATTTCTATCAAAGACCTTATTACGTATAAAGTTGCTAAAGAAACATTAATAAAAGAAGAAGTTAGGGTGCAGATGCCTACAAAATATGGCATGTTTGAATTGGTTGCTTTTGAACAAATTACTACCGGAGAGATACACCTTGCACTTAAAAAAGGCGATTGGGAAATAGATGAGCCGGTACTGGTTAGGGTACACAGCAGTTGCATGACGGGTGATATTTTAGGTTCTTTACGCTGCGATTGTGGCGACCAGTTGCACAAGGCTTTAAAAATGGTGGAAGATGCAGGCAAAGGGCTTGTACTATATATGAACCAGGAGGGGCGTGGCATTGGGCTGCTTAATAAGTTGCGTGCTTACAAATTGCAGGAAGAAGGGATGGATACCGTAGAAGCAAACCTTACATTAGGCTTTGGTATGGATGAAAGGGACTATGGCGTTGGCGCGCAAATTTTACGTGCCATGGGCATCAGCAAAATGAAATTAATGAGCAACAATCCCCGCAAACGTGCAGGCTTGTTAGGTTATGGGCTGCAAGTAGTTGAGACAATTGCCATCGAAATAAAACCCAATAAGTACAACGAAAAATACCTTACCACAAAAAGAGATAAGATGGGGCATGATATTTTGAACATACTGAATGAATAACAGATTTAATCTGTTATTCCTAAGGTGTTTATTTTTATTTTGATGCAGGATTTTGATGCCCGATTTTTTAGTAAGAACACGCCGCAGCGTGTCCGGCGAAAAACTGCGTGCATATAATAGCTGACCAATAATAGAACACTGCTGAAAAAGCCGCGGCGTGTTTATACAAATGCCAGTACAGCATACGCCCCATACTGCATAATAAAACTCACTGAAAAACAACTGTTAAAGAGTGCGACGCCTATGAAGCCCAATATAGCTATGTATTGGGCGGGACAACAAAAAATATCCTTATAAATTTAATCCTAATTTCAGGATTGGCTATTGCTCAATAAATTACTAATAAATAATAATTTTATAAACAGGTAAAACCAGTTTCAATCTTAATTGGGGATTGGTTTTTTAGGCATAGCAGTTATGTATTTAGGTTTATTGGGCTTAAATAATTCTGATAGCTTGTCAAAATCTTTGCGGTAAGATAAGTTGATACCTGTTTTATTTCTTTCGCCGTACAAATCGTAATTGGTGCGGTTAAAGGCTACAACCCTTACGCGGCCATCTTTGGTAATTAAAAACTCTACGGTTACATCTGGCGTTACCAATACATTGGTGTTCCTATAATTTATGTATGGGTTGTTATAATCTACATTTACGCCTGCCGAAACAATTAAACGGCCATTTGGCAAAGTAAATACCAGCCCGCTTTTAGCCGCAGCCTGTAATTGGGCGGCGTTTGCATTAAGGTCTGCCGCACTGCTCATGCTGCTGTTTAAGCCAAAATATAAGGCAGTGTTTTTAATATATTTTTGAAGTACATTATTAAAAAAACCGGAAATGGCACTGGATACTACACCGCCCAGCGTGCTGGATAAAACATTGTAACCACTGCCTGCATTTATAAAACTTTGCGTGCTACTTATAAAAGTATTAAAAAGCAATAAAGAGGTAACTTGTTTGTTGAGGTCGTTTTTATCTTCCTGAAATTGTTGCAGCCTTTTTACTATAAAAAAATCACTTCGTAGCGGACTGGATTCTGGCAATTGAAACTCAAAATCAATAGCAGGCTTTAACAAGGTTTCGGTTAAATGCGCCATTATTTTTACATCGCCTTTTTGGTTAAAGGAAGATGCGTTGCTGCTGGTGTTGGATGCAATAGAACCAAGAGTACTAAAATTTACATTGCTAGCAAGGTATTCTGCAATGATATCTATTTGCGCTTTCAGCGGATCACCGTTCCATGTAATGCTGCCGCTGTTTACAGTAAAGTATTTTTTAAGGAAGGTCTGAAAGTTAAAAGTGTATTCGCCTTTGCTGATATCGTACCTGCCATTAATAGATAGTGGCTCCTTGGTGCCTACCCTTATTTTTAATAAACCGCTGCCTTCGCCTTTAATAATATCGCCGGTGCTTTCGTCAAGTATCACATCTATCTTACAGCTAGGGTTGGCTGTAAGCGCCATATCTACAGTAATATTGCTGCTGCTCCTACCTTTATAATAATCATCCATCTTGCTTCCAAACTGAATAAAATCTATATAATCTACTACGCCGCTTTCTACACTGTTGCCGCTTAATAAATAAATATGGCTGCTATCTCTTATCGAGGGTTCGCCGCTTATATTCATCACCATATTTTCTGTGCTGCCATTAAGCTCTAGCCTTGCCTGCCCAATTACCTTGCCGTAAAAAAGATTGTTATCTTTTTTTGTAGTATTAAGTAGCAGCAGTTTATTGGTTTCTAACTTAATATTATCAAAGCTGATATCATTAAAAAACCGGTGGTACATTTTGCCGCTTACGGTACCGGAATTATTTAGGGTATCTGTAATGGCAATAGTGCCAAAATCAATTTCATCGGGGTTAAAAATGATGGTTTCGTTTTTAAAATTATATTTTACCTGGGTATATAAAACCCTCACGGAGCCTTCTGTAAGGTTGGCAGTGCCGCTAATGGAAAGATGTTTTGAATTGCCCGTAATTTTCAGGTCGGATGTATTGGCAAAGCCCCTCATGTCGCTGAAGATGCCATTTAAATAATTGTTTAATATCTTAAGGTCAAGCCTTGGCGATACTATAGAAATATCGGCCTGGTTACCCAGCGAATCATTTGTATTGTAGGTGCCTTGTATGTTAAAGTCATTATCTTTATTATTGGCACCCGCCTTAAACGTGGCAATACCGGTGCCAACATCATAATTGCCACTGGCAGTAATAATGCCTATAGAGTCGCCATCCAATCTAAATTCTTCACTCCTGGTATCGAAGGTAATGGCGGGTTTTCCAAATGGGCCTGCTATTTTTACAGTGCCCGTTATCTGCCCTTCCAGCCTTGGCTTTTTAAATACTAGCGGGGCAAGGTCATCAATATTTACTTTTAATAGCTTAATAACTATAACGCTTTCGCTGGTAAGGAGCGATGGTTCGGTGGCAATATCAATTTCCTGGTTGCCTTGTAAAAATTTTACTTCGGTGGCACTTACACGGCTTTTGCTAAGTACCAGTTCGCCGTCTTTTTCAAGCTGCCATTTTTTATCATTAATAATAAATGAAGATGGGGAAAAATGGATTTTTACGCCATCTTTTAATGTTTGTACCTGTGCGTTGATAGACGCGCCGGTAATGGTCTTGCTGGCACTTGTGGTTATGCCGATATCCGTAATATCACTGTGGGATTTAAACACAAGCTTGGTGGCTGGCAAATGCAAGCTATCGTTTATCATTACATCATCCACATCAATCTTAGCAACCAATGTATCAAAATTACCCGTGCTTTTTAAACGGATATTATTGAAGGCCTTACCATCATAACTAAATTCCGGAATACCTGCATTTACGTTCAGTTGGTTTTCTTTTAATTTTAAGTTGCCTTCAATAGTGGCATTATTAAAGCCTTTTAGTTTTGGGTCCAGCAATTGCATGTAGCCATCTACATCTTTTGTTTTTATCACGAAAGTGAAATCTTCATCGCTAACATCGTAAGATGGCTTTGTGATGTAGGCAGGGTAGTAGCGGCTTAAAAAATCTTTAAAAGCATCTGGTAGTTCCCTAATGTTAAACTTGCCATTTATAGCCGCCTCTACATTATTGCTTTGCAGGGTAAGGCTTTTTTTATCGTCAATAATTGATGATTGCAATATTAGCGAATCGAAAGATAAAGGCGCTCCATTATGCGTTAGGCTGGCGTTATAAATTTTTGCTGTGCCTAAAAAGTTATCAATGTTTTTACCTGTAAAATTCAGGTTAAAATGCCCCTTTAGCCCGAAAGAATCCTGTGATAGCTTTAGTTGTTTAAAGTTAGCGCTGGCAAGGTCGGCATCAAAATTAAACTGTGGCTGCAGGCCGCTAAAATCAATGCTTCCTTTAAGATCGTTTAATTGTAAGTTAGGGTCGTTTATGCTGGCAAGCCCGTTAAAAAGGTACTTTCCAAAATCTCCTTTAATGGCAATGCCCTGGTACCTGTACCCAGCATATTCAATGCTGTTGATATTGCCATCAAAATTTGCTTTAACATCTTTTTTTGTAAAGCCGGTGCCATTTAATTTGCCGTTAAAAACAATGGTACCCATATCTGGCACATTTAAAAATTGCCCCAGCTTAAAGC
>JAYVUJ010000145.1:0-3173 GCA_043788035.1 Ferruginibacter sp.
GAGTTGTAAACTGCCCTTCATTTTATTGATGATGACTAAATTTTAGCGATATACTTTATCGTTAAAATTTAGTCATCTTATTTTGCGGTATTTTCGGCAAATTAAAATCAGGGCTATTTTACGGAAGGATTATTTTGGTTCCGGGCAAAAAAATTTATAAGCCAAATTGTTGATGCCACAAGCAGTAAATCCCACTAGTATATGTAGCTGTTGGTGCACATTATTTTTCAAATACCAATGTATCAGTTGTAGCGCCTAACGTTTGCAGTATGCCTGTTATCGCCAGCACCATTGGGTCTGGACCGCATACATAAAAGTGCTTGCTAAAATCTTTTACTTCCGCCTTCAAAAAAGCTTCGTCTATCTGCCGTAAATCATACGTGCTATCCTTTTGGGCGCTGATGATAAAGTGGGCATTTTCCCCCAGCATACTTTTTAATTCTTCTGCAAGTATAATATCCTGGTCGGTTTTATTAGAAAAGAAAAGCTTGTTTTCTCCAATCTTTCCTTCTCTTTTTAACTGCCTTAATATGGCAATAAAGGGCGTTATGCCTGCGCCTCCCGCAATAAAGTACCCAGGTCCTTTATATTCGATTGCTCCCCACGCTTCCCTTACTATTATTTTGTCGCCAGGGTTCAATAAGCTTAACTGGTTTGTTATGCCCTGATGCGCTGTGTAAATTTTTATGGTAAATTCCAGGTAGGGTTCATCGGTTAAGCTGGTAAATGTAAATGGTGCCCTTTTATCTGCCCAACCCTCTTTATTTACAGAAAGTTCTGTTGCCTGCCCTGGTGCAAATGTATAGCCAGCGGGCTTTTCCAGCCTAAACTGCCTTACATCATGCGTAATATAATCGGCTGATAGTATCTTTACGATGGTTTCCATTCTACAAGTTTATATGGTTTTTAAGTTGGTTGTTTTGTGTAGTAATATAAAACTTTTTATAAAGGGCCACTACTTAATATTATAAAGATAGTGTGCCAGTGCCGCCGTTATTTTTAGCCAGGCTATTGTAGCCATTTAGCCTAATTACGGGGTTGTTAAAAAGATAGGTGCTTTAATGGCTTAACTAAAATAAGGTCGTTTCCGTTAAGCCCAATTAACCTGCATCAAGCGCTACAAATTAAATGCCGAAAAATCTTGTTCCTTATCGTTGTATATCAATTATTGATAAATTTATATCAGTATATGCGGCTTTGTTTATCTAACATTGCCTTCCACTGTAAGTATATGTTTTATCGGATAAATAATTTCAAAAATCTGCCATGGTACAACCAGTATTAAAAACAACGATTTCCCTGTTTATTTTTATAATTTCTTTACAAAACCTTTTTGCCCAGCCACAGGTACAGCCCTGGGGAAATATGCAGGGCATAAGGGTTTACGGGCAATTGATGCCTTTTGAAACCAGCCTTAGTGTTGTAAAAAAAGATTGGAGTACCGTACAATCAACCGGTAAGGAAAGGCAAAAACCAACCTATATCCGCAAGGGCAGCCAGCAAATTATTACCACCAGTATAGATAGTTTTTATTTTAAAGAAACTATAAAGGAAGCTGGCACAGGCACCGCCACAGTAAGCATGCAACTAAATGCAAAAGCAGCGGCATCAATAGAAGGCGTTTATTTTACGCTTTCGGTTGCTGATGAATATTACGCGGATGGAAGCCTACAATTAAATAACCTTGCACCCATTAAATTATCGGCTGGCGAAACTGCTTTGGCTACTTACCTGCAAATGCCGGCTACCTCTGTACAATTTGTTTCTTCATCCCGCCAGGTAAAAATAATTTTTACAGAAGCAACAATTATATCCCTCAAAAAAAATAGGGATAAGGCATTTAAGGGGATGCAATTATTTATACCGCTATTAAAAGGCGACGTAATAAATGGGCAGGCAGCCACTAAAGATTTTACCATAAAAGCCAATGGCTTAATAGATAAAACCCCGGTAACATTTGCATTGGATACAGCAATAACAGGCAGGGCATTTGATGGGCTGGGCGGCAACTTTCGTTTACAAAACCAACAAACAGACCCGCAGGTAATTGATTATTGCCTCGAAAATTTACGGGTGGCATGGGGAAGGGTAGAAATGCCCTGGCGGTTTTGGCAGCCTGCCATAGATTCTAATCCTATTGTACAAGCTAGAGGCGGCAAGCTGAACATGCAGGTGCAAAAAGCGATGGAAATGGCACAGCGCTTACATAAGCTGGGCATGCCGGTAATACTCACTGCATGGAGTGCCCCGGCATGGGCCGTTGTTGGTATGCCAAAGTTTAGGCCTGGTGCAGATGGTGTTTGGGGCAACCCGCTGGATACTACCAAGACTGCGGAAATATATAAGTCCATTGCCGATTATATTGATTACGTGAAAGAACAATACGGCTTCGAAATAAGCATCTTTTCTTTTAACGAATCCGACCTTGGCATCAACATCCGGCAAACGGGCGGGGAGCATGCCAC
Source organism: Ferruginibacter sp. (assembly GCA_043788035.1). GTDB lineage: Bacteria > Bacteroidota > Bacteroidia > Chitinophagales > Chitinophagaceae > Ferruginibacter. The sequence continues at coordinate 2,466 of JAYVUJ010000145.1, forward strand.
TTTAATAAAAGGGCTGGGGGCTTACTTTGTATCAAGAGGCATCAAAACAAAATTGCTGTTGGGCGATACTTCAGATGCCACTACTTATGAGTTTATTAATCCCGCAGTAAATGATGTGGCAACGCACCCATACATCGGTGCCGTATCTTTTCATTCCTGGCGGGGATGGGATACAGAGACCTTACAAAAATGGGCTGCTGCTGCTACCCGGCTGCACCTTCCATTATTGGTTGGCGAAGGTAGCATTGATGCCGCCGCATGGGCATATCCTGCTATTTTTGATGAACAAATTTATGCGTTGGATGAAATTAACCTGTACATAAGGCTATTGGCCATTTGCCAGCCTGCATCTATTTTACAATGGCAGTTAACGGCAGATTATTCTCCGCTTGCCGGCGGCGGTATTTTTGGCGATACCAGCGCATTGCGGCCATTACAGCGTTTTTGGAATTTGAAACAACTTGCATCAACACCAAAAAGCTTGCAGGCAATGCCTTTAAAATCCACCGCAAAAAATGTTTCAGCAGCCGCATTGGGCGATAATAAAAAAGGTATATACACGCTGCATTTTGTAAACAATGGAGCCAGCCGTAAAGCAATTATAACAGGGCTGCCAGTAAAGATAAAATCATTGCGTTTATGGGTTACCGATAAGCAACGGTCTATGAAGGCAGGTACTTTGGTACCGGTTATAAATGGCAAAGCAAT
>JAYVUJ010000146.1:0-8089 GCA_043788035.1 Ferruginibacter sp.
TAGCATTGAATATTACTATAGATTACGCAAAAACAAGGGAACAGTTTAAAACTTCCATTTCCAATTTTGGTGCTATTAAACATAAATTAGCAGAATCGGCCATTAGGGTTTTTGTAAGCGAAAGTGCTTTATACCGCACCAGCAAATGGATAGATGATACAGAAATACAATTAACAGCAGCCGGAAAGCCTTTTAACGAAGCTGTATTGGGAGGCGCCGAAGAATTTGCAGTTGAATGTGCCATACTAAAAGTATATGGCAGCGAAGTGCTCGATTATGTAGTGGATGAAGGCGTACAAGTGCATGGTGGCAATGGTTTTAGCGATGAGTACCCAATTAGCAAAGCTTACAGGGATAGCCGCATTAACCGTATTTACGAAGGCACCAATGAAATAAACCGGTTGCTAACTGTAGATATGATTTTAAAAAGAGCCATGAAAGGCAAGCTGGATTTAATGGGGCCGGCAATGGCAGTTTCTAAAGAGCTAATGAGCATACCAGATTTTGGAAATGAAGATGAAACACCATTTGCAGCAGAGAAAAGAAGTATCCTGAACATGAAGAAAGCTATTTTAATGGTAGCTGGCGCAGCGGTACAAAAGCTAATGATGACAATTAGCGATGAACAGGAAATATTGATGAATATAGCCGATATGGCCATTGAAACTTTTGTAACGGAAAGCGCTTTATTAAGGGTAATTAAAATGGCAGATAAGCAAGGCGAAGCTGCTGCTGCAATTCAAATTGACATACTGCGCTGCAATTTAAATGATGCCATAGACAAGGTAAATAAAGCAGGCAAAGAAGCCATCAATGCCTTTGCCGATGGCGATGAGCAACGTATGATGCTGCTGGGCTTAAAACGTTTTACTAAAGCCGCGCCGTTTAACAGTAAAGATGCCCGTAGAAGGATAGCTGATAAACTGATTGCGGAAAATAAATATGCCTGGTAATTGGCATAAAATAAGCAAATTTATAAATAAAAAAGTGCCGGCTCAAATCTGAGCCCGACACTTTTTTATTTAAAGCAATTACAGAATTACTTGTAAGAGTAAGCAATGCCTTTTTTTATTGATTGCTTCACCCCAAAACCATCCGACTTATCAGATGTCATTAAAACAAATGGCGATCCAGCTTCAGCTGCAGCTTCTTTTATTCTTTTGGTAGCTTTTTTATCTGCAGAGCCTGCACTGTTGTAAGTTAAAAAGCCAGAAGTCTTACCCTTAACTTCCTCGCCTTTTTTAAGCCCCAATACCTGGCTGGCATTGGTCAGTATTTCCACTTTTTCCCAATCGTTTTTTGAGTCAATAACAATTTTTTCAGAGATCGATTCTTTACGGCCACTCGTGCCATAAGTAATAGTTGCAACAGCAAATTTTCCAATTGTTTGTTCAGCATCTTCTCCAGGGTATTTGTAGGAGATAGTTGTTTCACCAACTTTAATAACTTTTACTTCTAAAACTTCACCAGTGTGTTTTACCATTTTATCATTGGTTTGGGCAATTGATAAAAGCGTAAGCAAGGATACGAATAAGGACAAAATCATTTTTTTCATAATTTTTTTTTGATTTATTGTGAAAATATAAATATTATTTAACTAAAAATCATTTCAGTAAATATTATTTCCATTTACATAACGTTTACACTAGCATTTTCTTGTGCTTAAAAAAAGTTGATAATTCATTAGCAAATTATCTTTCAGGTTTGAATAATGTATTTTTGCAGTTATAAAAAATTGCATAAAGTGAACAAAATAATCACGGTTCTATCAGGGTGTTTTCTTTTTACTAATATATTTGCCCAAACCACAGAAAAGGCATCCATAAAGCTAGTGCAGCCATCTGCAGAAAAAACAACTGTAAGCTCATCCACTAATTTTATTATTGGCAGTACTTGTAAAACATGTACTATCACGGTAAATGAAAAGCCGGTAAAAGTGTACTCTACAGGCGGTTTTGCCATCGAACTTAATTTGAGGGCGGGCGATTCTACCTTAAATATTATAGCTGCTTTAAAGGGAAATACTGTTTCAAAAAAAGTTACTTACACCTATATTTTGCCTAAGCCAGCCGAGCCGGTTAAAACGTTGGATATTGAAAGCGTTGTTACTTATCCCGAAGGGAATTTAATAGTACTGCCAGGCGATGTTATACAATTTAAAGTTAAGGCTTTAACCCATTGCATTGTAACCACCATAAACAATACGCCACTGTACGAATTGCCGCTAAGCCAAACCAAAGGCATGCCGGGCATATACCAGGGAGAATATACCGTGCGGGCTACAGATAGCTTTGCCAAACTAAAAATACCAGTCACTATTGAAGATTCTTTAAGCATACAATTTACAAAGGAAACTAAAGCGATGTTCTCTGTAATGTCGCCGCTGGCATCCGACATTTGCGTTACCAAAGGCAGACTGGCACATTTAGAATATGGCTTGGGCGATGACAGGCTCGGCGGTGCTAAAGTTGGGTATATCGATAGTAATATCGTGCTAAAAATAATTGGTAAAGCAGGCACTCATTTTAAAGTAAGGTTGGCACAAACACGAACGGCTTACATTCCTGAAGAACTGGTAACATTAATGCCTAAAGGCACGTTTGGCCCGCAATCTTTAACCGCCAAATGGAATGTTTCCGGCGATGATGCGTATGATTATGTAAAAGTTGCGCTGTTTGCCAAGCTGCCCTACCAATCTTTTCAACTAACCGATCCTTCTAAAATTATGGTGGATATATTTGGCGCCACCAATAACACCAATTGGATAACGCAGTTACAAACTGTAAAAGAAATAACTAAAGTAGATTATGAGCAAATAGCCGATGATATTTTCAGGATAACAATATCATTAAAGCACCAGCAGCATTGGGGGCATTTGGTTTATTACAATGGCAATACGCTGGTAATTAGAGTAAAGCACCAGCCCAAAAATTTATCTTTAAAAAACCTAACTATCGCCGTAGATGCAGGCCATGGCGGTACCAACAATGGCGCAGTAGGCTCATTAGGCATTTACGAAAAAGAAATTACGTTGCCCATTTGCCTAAAGCTAGAAAAAGCCTTGGTAAAAGAAGGTGCCAAAGTGATAATGACGCGTACCACAGAACGCTTTTTTGATAATAAAGAACGCATACTTTTTTACCGCGATAGCCTGCCAGATTTGTTACTAAGCATCCACCTCAATTCTTCCGAAGACCCTTTTCGCACAGGCGGCACAAGTACCTATTACCGCTACATCGGCTTTAAGGATTTAAGCCTCGATATCTACAAGCACATGCTGGAACTAGGGCTTAAAGATTACGGCAACACCGGCTCCTTCAACTTTATGCTTAACAGCCCAACCGAATACCCCAACGCATTGATAGAAACGTTGTTCCTCAGCAACCTTGATGAAGAAGCTAAAATACTTGATGAAAAATACCAGCAGCAAATGGTAGATAAAATTGTTGCCGGCATTAAAGATTTTTTAAACGGCTGTAAGGATAAGTAGGGATTTTTGGGTGCCCCTGCGGCCGGGCTTTTCACTTCAATCTTTTTTTGGAGGGCGGTCCTGCAAAAAAAGGATTTCCGTTTCAATCCCTGGCACTTCGCCTTGCAGGGCCACTAGTTTTGCAAGTAGTTGGCACATTTACTATTTAAGATATTTCTCTTTTTACTAACAACCGCCACCATAGGTTCATTTTCAATTGTAGCAATCTATCAGTAACTTTACAGCCATAAACAAAGTGATATGAGTGAAGCAGTTATAGGGTCGCCGGTACAAACATTAACCTCGAAAGATTTTGCGACCGACCAGGAAGTGCGCTGGTGCCCCGGTTGTGGCGATTATTCTATTTTAGCACAAGTGCAAAAAATAATGCCCACACTAGGCATACCCAGAGAAAATATTGTAATCATCAGCGGTATTGGCTGCAGCAGCCGCTTTCCTTATTATATGAATACGTACGGCATGCACAGCATCCACGGCAGGGCAACAGCAGTAGCCAGTGGCTTAAAAGCTGCCCGTCCGGAGTTAAGCGTTTGGATAGTAACCGGCGATGGCGATGGCCTAAGCATTGGCGGCAACCACACTATCCATTTATTACGGAGAAATTTTGATGTAAATATCCTGTTGTTCAACAACCAGATATATGGCTTAACAAAGGGGCAGTATTCCCCCACATCAGAAGAAAATAAAATTACTAAGTCTACCCCATTCGGCAGCATCGACCATCCTTTTAACCCGTTAGCTTTGGCCATGGGTGCAGATGCAAGCTTTATTGCCCGCACAATGGACCGCGACCCCAAGCATCTCCAGGCAATGCTGTTGCGCTCGCAGGCACACAAAGGCGCTTCGTTTTTAGAGATCTACCAAAATTGCAACATCTTTAACGATGGCGCTTTTGAAATATTTACAGAAAAAAGCAGCAAGCCAGAGGAAGTTTTATTTTTAGAACAAGGCAAGCCATTGGTATTTGGCGCCACCCAAAATAAAGGCATCAAGCTGGATGGCTTTAAGCCGGTAATTGTAAATATTGGTGAAGGCGGCAGCAGCATAGACGACTTATGGATACATGATGAAAACGATTTTTACAAAGCACAGATACTAATCCGCATGTTTGACGACCCTAAGCTGGCAGGGCATTTACCAAGGCCATTCGGCGTATTTTTTCAGACTGACAGGGCTTGTTACGAAGATGGTATGGCCATGCAGATACAAGAAGTAATAGCCAAAAAAGGAAAGGGCGATTTAGATAAATTGTTGCGAGGCAATGAGACCTGGACAATCAGTTAGCAAGCCTTATCCTTACGCACAATAGATAAAAGTTCCTCAGTTGTTAATGTGCTTTCATTACCAGCTTTGTAATTATTGCGACGTGCATATATAGATTTAAGCTCCCCATTATTATATTCGTAATTTTCGTTAATGCTATCTTTCATCACGGTGTAAATAGCTCCTAATTTTTTTTCATCTGCGCTATCAATATATTCGTTCAGGGATTCTAGGATCTGCATTGCTGCTATAGTAATTTTATTAATAAAAACTAGAAATTTTTATTAATAATTGTAACTGCAATTGCGGCTTTTGTAGTTTTATTTTTTAGCTCAAAAAAATTTTAAAATGCAAAAAATAATCCCCTTCCTATGGTTAAATAAACAGGCATAACAAGCCATGGATTTTTATGTGCCCATCTTCAAAAATTCAAAGATCATCACCCTGGGAAGGATGGGCAACAATGGTCTTTTTTTACCTATATTTTTGAAATAGATGGGCAGCAATTCTATGTGCCAAATGGCGGTACAATGTTTACTTTTTCAGAGGCGATTTCCCTTTTTGTAAGTCGCGAAACACAGCAGGAAGTGGATAGCTTATGGGAGGAACTTTCTGAAGGCGGATAAAAAAAACAATCTACCTGGCTTAAAGATAAATATGGTATTTCCTGGTAAATTGTACCTAAATTTTTGGGTGATAAAAATGCTAAAAAAGCTAAACGAGTGTTGGATGCTATGATGCAGATGACGAAAATAGATATGGAAAAACTTAAAGAGGCAGCTAATAAGCCCGACTGAAAAAAAGGGGCATCACTTTTATCCCGTTATTAAATTTTAAATTGATAACGGATTTTTATTTTGAAGATTAGCAAGCAAAAAATAATTTACACCAAAGCACTAAAAAGCTTTAATTTGATTGCTTAAAATTTTGATGTGAAATATTTAAAAGTATTGTATGTACAGGTGGTGATTGGTATAATTGCAGGCGTAATTATTGGATATTTGTTTCCCGCATTTGCGCCCGCAGCGCAGGTTATCAGCGAAACATTCATCAATATGATACGCATGGTGATTGCGCCGGTAATATTTTTTACCATCGTAAGCGGCATTGCAGGTGCAGGCGATTTAAAAAAAGCTGGCAGGATTGGTGGCAAAGCAATCCTCTATTTTGAAATTGTTACCACCATTGCTTTATTAATCGGGATGCTAATGGCCAACCTTGTTAAGCCTGGTGCGGGCATTAGCCATAGCAATATACAAGCTGATAAAGTAGCGCAATATACCACGCAGGCAAAAGCAATGAACTGGGGCGAATTCTTTTCGCACATTGTGCCAGCCAACATTGTAGATGCTTTTGCCAAAGGCGATATTTTGCAGATACTTTTTTTTAGTATCCTCTTTGCAATCGGGTTAAAATGGCTGGGTAATAAAGGCACTTCTTTACTGGTTAGCTTTGAAAAGATCAACGCAGTATTATTTAATATTTTAAAGATAATTATGCGCTTAAGCCCAATCGGCGCCTTTGGGGGCATGGCTTTTACCATTGGCAAATTTGGTTTTGCCAGCCTTGTCTTATTGGGTAAATTAATGCTTACATTTTATGCTACAGGGCTACTGTTTATTTTTGTAGTACTCAACCTAATTGCCCGTTATTATAAGTTTAGCTTATGGCGTTTGCTGGTGTACGTTAAAGAAGAAATTTTGATTATACTGGGTAGCAGCAGCAGCGAAGCCGCACTGCCATCAATTATAAAAAAATTACAGGATGCAGGATGCGATAAAGAAGTTGTAGGGCTTATAATACCAACAGGGTATAGCTTTAACCTCGATGGCACTACCATTTACTTAAGCATGAGCGTACTTTTTTTAGCACAGGTTTTTGAAGTACATCTTTCCATTGGGCAGCAGCTAACCATCATCGGCATTTTGTTAATTACCAGCAAAGGTGCTGCAGGCGTTACGGGCAGTGGTTTTATTGTATTAGCATCTACCCTAACGGCACTAAAAGTAATACCGCTGGAAGGGTTGGGCATTTTAATTGGTGTAGATAGGTTTATGAGCGAAGGCCGCGCCCTAATTAATTTTATAGGCAATACTGTTGCCACCATCGTAATTGCCAAAAGCGAAAAGGCAATTGATGAAGCTGTATATGAAAGGGTAGTGGTTCAAGGCAACGACGTTGTAAACTCTTTGTAAATAAAAAATGCCGGCATAATAAATATGCCTGCATTTTATTTTTAAGTTGTCATTATTTTTTGTAGCCTTTTGCTGCGTAGTACATAATGTACAAGTAACAAGGCAGCATACAAACTAAAAAAGATACAGCGTTAGATAAATGGAAAGAACCTGCAGGATCTTTTAAAGTAGCGTACACTAAAGGTATTACGGCTCCGCCTGCAATACCCATTATTAAGAAGGCGGCGCCAATTTTTGTAAACTTCCCCAGCCTTGCGATTGCTAATGGAAAAATAGCAGGCCACATTAACGCATTGGATAAGCCCAGCAATGCAATAAATATTATTGATGTATAACCGTTAGTTAAAAAAACCAACAAAGTAAATACAACGCCAGTAATAGCTGATATAAACAATGCCTTTTGTTGCGTGATATATTTTGGTATAGTGAAAATACCAATAACATATCCAACCAGCATAGCGCATAAAGTAAAAGTTGTAAAGTATTTCGTTTCATCAAGCGGCAAGCCAATGGCCTTGCCGTAAGTACCAATGGCGTCGCCTGCCATAACTTCTACCCCAACATATAAAAACAAACAAAGTACACCAAGCAACAAATGGGGAAATTGAAATACACTTGTTTTTGCAACAGCAATTGAATCATTATCTACTACGGGTTCAGTATCTTCTTTAATTTCTGGCAGTTTAGACAAGCTTACCATTACAGCCAATAAAATTAAAACAATCGCCATAACAATGTAAGGCATTATAACCCTGCCAGCTAATTCATTGAGTAAAGTTTCCTTGGTAGCCACATCTATAGCAACCTTTACTTGTTCTTCAATAGCACTGGCATTTTTCAATACCAGTGCACCAATAATCAACGGACTCAACATACCGGCAATTTTATTGCAAATACCCATAATGCTTATACGGGTAGCCGCACTTTCAATCGGACCAATAATACTTATATATGGGTTTAAAGCTGTTTGCAAAATTGCAAGCCCCATGCCTTGTACAAATAGGGCGGTAAGAAATAAACTAAAAGTCCTGCTATTGGCTGCAGGTATAAATAATAAACAGCCAACTGCAATAACAAGCAAGCCAAGAGCCATTCCGTTTTTAAAGCTTATTTTTTTTAAAATAAAAGAAGATGGGACAGC
>JAYVUJ010000147.1:0-3307 GCA_043788035.1 Ferruginibacter sp.
TACCATCTCCAACTTAAAAATAAGGGCAAGCTATGGTACATCCGGCAACCAGGAAATTGGCAACTACCGCTCGCTGGCGCAGATACAGCCTAGCACAACGGTTTTGGGCGGTGCGGCACAATCTACCTTGCTGCCTAGTTACATAGGCAACCCCGATTTAAAATGGGAACGTTCTGTACAGGCAGATGCAGGTATAGAACTCGGCTTGCTGCATGACCGTATTGTGTTAAGCATTGATTATTATAGCCGTACTACAAAAGATCTTTTGTTACAGGCACCAATACCATGGAGCGCCGGCGAAACAAATTCCAACGTGTACAACAACGTAGGCTCAGTAAGAAATTCTGGCATAGAATTAAGCCTTAACACCATAAACATAACATCTGCAGATTTTGAATGGTCTACCAACTTTATTTTTGCCAGTAATAAAAATGAAGTAATAAAACTGAATGCGGGCAATGCGGATATTTTTCCCGGGCCTAACTTTTTGGGACAAAACTATGTGATACGCGTAGGCCAGCCGATAGGTTCTTTTTACGGCATGACACGCCTTGGTACGTACAGCGATAAAGAAGCTGCTGATGCTGCCGTGCATACCTTAAAGCCAGGCGATAGAAAGTATTCCTACAATGCGGACGGAAGCAATTATTACAGTATCATCGGCAGGGCGTATCCTAAATGGACAGGCACCTTCAGCAGTTCTATTAAATACAAGGGCTTCGATTTTTCTTTCGATATACGCTTTGTGCAGGGCGTAAATACAGCGGCTAATTTCAAGCATTCTACAGAAGACAGGCAGACCCTGTCTAACAGCCTTGCCACCGTGTTAAATGGGTGGACGCCAACCAACCAAAACACGTTTGTATCTCAAATCCGTAATTATAAATTTGCGCAGGATAGCCATTTTGATACCTGGTGGGTAGAAGATGGTTCATTCATCCGCGGGCAAAACTTTATACTAGGCTATAGCCTTCCACCACATGTAATGCAAAAGCTTAAGCTAAACCGTTTAAGGGTTTATACAAGCGTGCAGAATTTGTTTATCAGCACCAAGTACACCGGTTACGACCCTGAGGTGGATACTTTTAATTCGGGTTATGGGTCTAACAGCGCATTTTCTCAAAACCTTGATTTTTTTAGTAACCCACGCCCCCGTATTTGGAATTTGGGCGTGCAGGCAAGTTTTTAAACTGACACTAAGAAAGGTTAAGGATATAATGAAATTTATAAGTTTTACTTTAAATAATTTGATATGAAAATTATAATAAAAACATTGCTGGCTGCATTGGTATTATTTACCTGCAGCTGCAAGAAATTTTTAGCGGAAAGCCCCACCAGTTTTTTAACGCCAGAGTCTAATGTATCGAGCGTTAAGGTAGCGAGGGCATTTGCCAATGCCGGTTATCAAAACCTGCAAGGGCTGCTTGCCGGCCAAAATGGAAGTTATGGCGGCAATACCTGGAACTTGCTGGAATTTATGACAGGCAAGGCTAAAAGCGATTTAGGGCAGACGGGCTTTATTAATTTCCAGAACCTGTCTTACAGCAGCACTTCTTTTTATGTAGATACCTGGTGGCAGCAAATGTACCTGGGCATAGGTGCAACAAATACGGCTATTGCTACCATACCTACCATTAACGCGGCAGGCTTAAGCGATGCCGACAAAACAAACATGATGGCGGAAGTACGCACTTTAAGGGCACTGTATTATTTTTACCTGGTACGTATTTATGGCGCTGTGCCAATGGTTACAGCACCACCCAAAAACCTTAACCTAAACATAGCACGTTCACCGGCTAAGGCTATTTATGATTCAATCATCATACCTGATTTGCTGGCTGCCGAAAAATCTACATTGAACTATAAAGACCCTACCGGAAAGGTTTCTATGGGTGCCGTAAAATCTATATTGGCCGATGTGTATTTAACTTATGCAGGCAAGGCCATTAATGGTGGCAACCTCTATTACGCCGAGTCTGCAAAGCGTTCACTGGATGTTATACAGCTGGGCGGCTATTCGCTGTTTCCAGAATATACGGATATGATAAAGCCTGCTAACAAAAATTCCGGAGAGTTTATCTTGCAAGTTCAGTATGCGGCTTCGGTGCCATCTACCAATCCGTTGACTCCGCTTACCATACCCAATTATTCTGGTATCTCGCAATATGCCGATGAGTATGGTTCGGTTTATCCTACCCCACAATTTATTACCTCTTATGCGACCAATGATAAAAGGGTACAGGAAAAGCAGTTTTTTTATACAACCTACCCAAGCATTAAAACCGGGCAGCCAGTAGTATTTACAGCGCATTACATTTATAAGTTTTTTGATAGTACAGCCATTAAAACCACGGTGAAGTCAGATTTAAATTATACTATTTATCGCCTTGCGGATGTAATGCTGATGTATGCCGAAGCATCTAACAGGGCAGAGGGTAGCCCAAACAGCAATGCGGTGCAATATGTAAATGCTATCCGCCAAAGGGCCAAGCTGGCACCCATCGGCGCATTATCCCAAACAGCTTTTGAGCAAGAGGTTTGGCTGCAGCGTTATTATGAGCTATGTTTTGAAAATAAAATGTGGTTCGATATGGTACGCACCCGTAAAATACATAATGATGTAACCGGCAACTGGGATGATTTTGTAGGGCATACAACTGTATTTGGTGCCAGGTTTGCGGAGAAGCAATTGCTACTGCCTTTGCCTAAACAAGAGACAGATGTAAACCCGAAATTATTGCCTAACAATCCGGGGTTTTAAGTAATCGGATTACTAATAAAGCGCTTCTCTTGTTTAAAAGAGAAGCGCTTTTTGTATAGATAATCTGTGAAGAAATAAATACTATCGCCTTGTATTAATCAAGCCATACTGAAGCTGATTTTTTACGGCTTTTTTTCTTTATAATATTTCGCATCCTGATTTGTATCTTGTACTAATTTAAATCTTCAATTTTTTTTTATCCCTGTAAGCTTGCCATGCGCCTGTGCTCCATAAAGCAACGATGATAAGTACTGGCTGAAATAAAATCCTTATCCCGCGGGCAAGGCCAGAATTTAAACCGAAGGCATCTTTATGGTTCAGCAACTGCGCAATGTTGCCTGGAAATACTACTACAAAAAAGGTTGCGACAACCCAGCCAACGGTAATTTTTCGTTTATTTAAAAATACCAGGGAACCTCCTAATACAATTTCGGCTACGCCAGAAAGCACTACGGTAAGGTCTTTATTTAAGGGCACCCAATTAGGTACCTGTGCATTAAATTCTACCCTAGCCCAGGTAAGATGGCCAAAACCTGCTGCCAATAA
>JAYVUJ010000148.1:0-9743 GCA_043788035.1 Ferruginibacter sp.
CCAAAACTTGCAATGCCCAGTGTAAGCACATACAATTCTTTTTCTAATGGCACTTCAAAATGGGTGGCGTTATAATAATAAAGCAACAACGTAAGTACTGCGCCAATTATTAGCCATACAATACCTTTATTATAAAATGATTTTACAGGAGTTGCTATAATAGAATGGTCCATCTGCTGCTCTTCAATAGTGCCGAAACTTTTAAGTTCTGCCGGCGAATATTCTTTTGTTGTAAATACCGTGTAGGCAACCGATGCCAAAAATACCACAGCACCAATGTAAAATGCCATCTTTACCGAGTCTGGCACTATGCCCTGTGCGGCTTCATTTGCTACACCGCATTTGGTTAATAAATAGGGCAGCACAGATGATATTACGGCACCGATACCTATAAAAAAACTTTGCATCGCATAACCCTGGGTACGTTGTTCGTCTGGCAGCATATCGCCTACAAAAGCGCGGAAAGGCTCCATCGAAATATTGATAGACGCATCCAATACCCACAACATAATTGCGGCCATCCATAGGGCATAAACATTGGGAAAGAATATTAAAGCAAGCGAGGCAAGTACGGCACCTATTAAAAAAAATGGCCGTCTCCTACCCCACCTGGGGCTCCAGGTCTTATCGCTTATATGCCCAATTACGGGTTGCATTATTAAGCCTGTAATTGGGGCGGCTATCCATAAAATTGGTATAGAATCTATATTGGCGCCAAGTGATTGAAATATCCTGCTTACATTGGCATTTTGTAAACCGAAGCCAAACTGTATACCTAAAAAACCAACACTCATATTAATGATTTGCCGGATGGTTAGCAATGGTTTTTTGGCAGTAAATAATTCAGGCATAGCAATCGTTTTATTTATTTGTGTACAAAATACACATTGTAAAGTAAGAGAAAAAAAACATCCTGTCAGGCAGGATGTTGTACTATTTTAGGCAGTTTAAATAACATATCCATCACTGAGTATGGCACCTTTTTTTAACACAACGATGCCATTTTTAACGGTGTAAAGTGCATGGTCGGCATCTGCAAGATGGTTGCCTCCGTTAATGCGTACATCATTGCCTATGCGGCAATTTTTATCTACGATGGTGTTCTTGATATAACACCTGTCGCCGATGCCTAATTGTGGTATGTGTTTTTCTTTATTAGCAGTAATTTCATTAATTGTTTCGTAGTAATCGTTGCCCATTATGTAACAGCTTACAATGGTAGAGCCATGGCCAATACGGCTCCTAACGCCTATTACGCTATTTTCCATTCGGCTTGCATTTATTATAGACCCTTCAGCTATGATAGTTTTTTCCAGGGTAGTGCCACTTATTTTAGCAGGCGGCAACATCCTTGCACGGCTGTAAACCACCTTCTGGTTATCAAATAAGTTAAAAGGGGGAAGGTCTAAGGTGAGGGAAAGATTGGCTTCAAAGAATGAATAGATATTACCTATATCCGTCCAGTAGCCATCGTACTGGTAACTGACTACTTTATGTGTTTCAATAGAATTTGGTATAATTTCTTTGCCAAAATCAGTAGCATCAGATTTATCAGTTTGCAGGAGGTCGAATAATAGCTTCCTGTTAAAAACATAAATACCCATTGATGCTAGATAGATGCGCCCCTGGTTTTTCATTTCGTCACCAGTATCGCTTACCCAGTCTGGCAAAACATCTACAGGGGGTTTTTCTACAAAGCTTGTAATAATATTCTCTTCGTCACTTTTAAGGATGCCAAAGTCTGGCGCTTCCCTGCCGTTTACCGGTATGGTCGCAATAGATATATCCGCGCCGCTGGATTTATGGTTATCAATCATTTCTTCAAAATCCATTTGATACAATTGATCGCCACTTAGTATCAGCACATAATCAAATTCGTACGCAACAATATGCCTTAAGGACTGCCTTACCGCATCTGCAGTGCCCTGGAACCAGGTATTGTTATCAGGTGTTTGTTCTGCCGCAAGGATATCAACAAAACCTTTGCTAAACATACTAAACTGATAGGTGTTTTTAATATGCTTATTTAGCGAAGCAGAGTTAAACTGCGTAAGCACCAAAATACGGTTAATGCCCGAGTTGATGCAATTGGAAATGGGTATATCAACCAAACGGTATTTGCCCGCAATGGGCACTGCTGGTTTACTTCTGCTGGCGGTAAGCGGGTATAGCCTTGATCCTGCTCCACCTCCTAGTACAATCGATATTACTGATTTGCTATCCATATATGGCGGGGTTATTTAGTTTAAAAATATAAAAGCAATACATTTAAAATATATAAAAAATGAACAAAAATTATTTTAAACTATCATATACACTACTATACGCCTCAGCGCTTTTCTCCCAACTGTTATCAATCTGCATAATGGCAGACCGTATCTTTTGCAACCGCTTGGTTTGTTTGTATAATTCCAACGCCCGATGGATTGAATAAGTAATATCACCGACGGTAGCATCGTTAAAAAGTATGCCATAACCATCGGGGTCACCGTAATCTACTATGGTATCCCGCAGCCCGCCGGTATTACGCACAATGGGGATGGTACCATAGCGCATGGCATACATTTGGTTAAGCCCGCAAGGTTCTACCCTGCTTGGCATTAATAAAAAATCGGCGCCTGCATACATTTCGTGGCTAAGCTTTTCGTTATAGCCTATCTTGGAATTGTAAAAGCCAGCAAGTGGCTGCTTCATATTTTCAAGCGCATATTCTACTGATGGGTCGCCGCTGCCGAGTATTAAAAAATTCATGCGGCCCTGCATGTGGTAGACAGAATCGTAAATAACCTGTGGCAATAAATCGGCAGCTTTTTCGTGTACCAGCCTTCCTATAAAAACAATTAGCGGTTTATAAATATCTAAATTGAAAAGACTGCAGAGCACTTTTTTACTTTGCAGCTTGCCCTCGGCTAAGTTAGCAACGCTAAAATTTGGGGAGATATAAGTATCTACGGCGGGGTCCCAAACTGCATCATCTATACCATTTAGTATGCCGGTACATTTGCCTTTTTCGTATTCAAATAAATTTTCGAGCCCGTTGGCGTTTTCACGCATTTCTTCCAGGTAACTCCTGCTTACAGTGGTTACCCTTGAAGCACATTTAACGGCGCTGGCTAATGCGTTAATATTGTTCTGCCAATCAAGCTTGCCCCACTCCCAGCTATTGAAGCTTGGCAGGTAATTAGATTTATTCCAGCTCATCCATCCCTGGTATTGGGCATTGTGTATGGTAAGCACTGTGGGTATAGTTGCAAGGTGCTGGTAGGCGTAACAATGCTGCATCATAAAAGGGATAAGCCCGGCATGGTGGTCGTGTACATGCACAATATCTGGTTGATGGTTCCATTTGCTAAGCCAATCAACCACAGCAACCTGAAAGGCAGTGAACCTTTCTGTATCATCATCGTAACCATATACCTGTTCTCTATCTAACAGGCCATTGATGTCAACTAAATAAAGATCAAACCCAAGTTTATTGGTAGTTTCTTTAATGATGGTGTAATCAAAAAAATGCGGCCCCATCCAAAAAGAGCCTTTGTGCGTAGTTTCAAAATTATTTTCGTACAAAAATTTGGTTCTGTACATGGGCATTACCACTTTGGCAAAATGGCCCGACTGGTTTTGATATTTTGGCAAAGCCCCCACTACATCACCTAAACCACCGGCTTTTGCTACTGGATAACATTCGGCGCTGACATGTATTATTTCCATCGTTATAAGGATTTTCTAAAATCATTTCAATTTATGAATGTTTTTTCTCTGAACAATCAAAGCAGCAAAATAATCATTGATATCCTGGCAGATTTATGATTTCTCTTTTACTTTAAGTAGCTTTTATGTAGCATTTTACAGATAGTAAAAATTTGCTGCATTAAAATTACAATCAGTTGTAGCATGATTAACCAAATGAGCCGAAGATTATTTATGGCATTTAGCAGCTTATTTCTATCTAGGCGAATTACAACTTACCAATAAACAACACATCTTTTTGTATTAAAAGAACGTTAACTTACATGTACTAGTCCTTGGTGGCCATAACGGCATTTTGTTAATTATTTATTGTACTACAATTAAAAATTATCAGTCATGGAAAAATTTACTCCACTTCAACAGAACCCCTTTATCAGCCAACCTAAATGGCTTACTTTAATAAGGATAATTTTAGGCTTTGTTATTTTATGGAAAGGCTTCACTTTTTTTAAAGATTCTATTACAGTGGAGACTATGCTGAAAAGCGGTAGTTTACATGTATTACGCGATAATAGCGGACTACTTGCCTTTATCATCACTTATTTAAACTTGCTGGGTGGCTTTTTTATTTTAGTTGGCTTATTTACCCGGTGGATGTGCGTTATACAAATACCCATCATTATTTGCGCTATCGCCTTTGTAAACAGCAAGGCAGGTATGAGCCTTTCCAATACTGAACTGGTGCTTTCTGTAATTGTGCTGATACTACTGATAGTGTTTGCTGTAAAGGGAAGCGGGGTACTTTCTGCAGATGAATATTTTAGAAATTATACCAAAGCCGCTATTGAACCGGGGCATACTCAAAAGCTTTTTCAGTAACAAATATTTTAGTGTCCACGTTCCGATGCCATTAAGTTATGGATTTTATTTTTTGTCTCTACCTCACCCTAACCCTGTCAAAAGGAGCGGGAAAGCCTTGACTTAACGGCATTGGTATACGTTCAATTAGAAAAAGCCATAGTTATCAATCTAAGGCTTTTTTTAGGGTTACTATTTGCAAGTAATTTAAATAAGGCTTTTAAAAGCAATGGGTGCGCTTAACTCAAACACTTCAGCCAATAACTCAAAAGAATGTTTTCTTTGTTCAACGGTACCAGCCATTGTAGCCGCAATAATTTCATCAATACCAAACTCATCAGCTAAATGCAATAATTGTTCCTTTACCTGTACTGGCGTACCAGAAACTATTCTGCCGCTGTTATACTTAATTTTTTGCAATTCTTCTTTCGAAAAAACATAGTCCTTAACGGTTTCGTAACCGCCTGGCTTTTCAAAATTCCCTTTTTCAAACTGTAATAAACGATAGTCCATAAGCTTGCGCATTTTCTGGGCTTCTTTTTCAGTTTCGGCACAAAGCACAGATATAGCCAGCATGGCATGCGGTACCCGAAATTGATCGGAAGGGTTGAATTGATGGCGGTAAGTATTTACCACTTCCGGGCCTGTCTGCCCGTTGATAAACCTGGCTATTACCAGCCCCATGCCAAATTTAGCGGCAATGCTGCTACTGCCCCCACCGCTGCTGAGTATCCATTGCTGCGGGGTTGAGCTGGCTTGTGGCACAGCAAGCAAACGGCCATAGCTTGTACCGGCAGTATCGTTAAAAAAATGTTGCAGGTGAGCTAATTGCTGCAGATAACTTTCTTCACTAAAAGTGTTGGAAGGGTTTAATAAACTCGCGGTAATACGGTCGCTGCCCGGTGCACGCCCCATGCCCATATCAATCCTGTTTGGAAAAAGCGTTTCCAGCATCCGGAAATTTTCGGCCATCTTTAAAGTACTATGGTTAGGCATCATAATACCGCCCGAACCTATACGTATATGAGCAGTAACATCTGCCAGCTTAACCATCAGCACTTCCGGAGTAGAACCTGCTATAGATGCGGCATTGTGGTGTTCGGATACCCAGAAGCGGGTATAGCCTAATTTTTCCGCAAGCTGCACGGTTGCAATAGTTTCATTGATCGCATCTGCCGCTGTACTGCCCTTTCTCACAATAGATTGATCTAGTATGCTAAGTTTTAATGTTGTTTTCATAGTTATAGTTGTATCTAGTGATAACAAGGTGCAAGTACTTTTGTTTAAAGGTACTCGTTGCAAAGCCTTAGCAAACCTACAACACTCCCTAAACATATAAGATTCTTGATGCACTGCCGTTAAGTTAAAGGTTGGTGAGACTCCAACCCTGGCAGGTATGCGTGGCGTATGCCCCACCCCGCTATTTGCATTCTAAAACCATAACAAACCTGAAACACTCTCCCAACAGAAAAAATTCTTAATTCTTAATTTTTAATTACTGTTGAGTTTTCGCCCAATCATCCATCTTCTTTTCAATAATATTTAGCGGCATACAGCCATCTTTTAAAAACTCATCGTGAAAAGCTGCGAGGCTAAATTTAAGCCCTAACTGCTTGCTATATTTTTCTCTTAATTCCCTTATTTTGAAGGCTCCTGTCTTATAACTTAATGCCTGTGCCGGGTAAGCCATGTAGCGTTCAATTTCGGCGGTAGCGCCATCTTCGCTGATAGCTTCATTGTCCATCATGTATTTAATTGCCCCTTCCCGGGTCATTTTTCCAGTGTGCATGGCCACATCTACCACCAGCCTGATGGCACGGTGAATCTCATCGCCCAAAGCACCCATGTACTGGTACGGGTCGGTGTACAAGCCCAATTCTTTGCCGAGGCTTTCGCAGTATAATGCGTACCCTTCGCCGTAAGCGCCATACCATATAAACCTGCGGAATTTTGGCAATTGGGTGTTTTCCATTTGGAGCGACATCTGGTAATGATGGCCCGGAATCGCTTCGTGCAAAAACAAGCTCTCCATGCCGCTGGTGGTATTAAATTTTGTGGCATCAACTATCGGCACATAAAAAATACCCGGCCGGCTGCCATCAACTAATCCCTGATAATATTCGGCGCTGGCACTGGCTGCCCTAAAGGCTTCAGTTTGCCTAATTTCAAATTTAGTGGTGGGTGTACGGGTGAACATTTTTTTAAGGTTGGGGGCAATCTTTGCTTGTATGCTGCGGAATGCATTGAGCACTTCTTCCGGTGTTTTGTACGGCATAAATTGTTTATCCGTTTTCATAAATTCAAAAAAAGCATTTAAATCTCCGGTAAAATGCACCGATGTTTTTATACTGTCCATAATACTACGGATGCGCTTTACTTCTGCAAGCCCGGTAGTATAAATTTCATCCGGCGTTTTACTGGTGGTTGTCCAATACTTTACCGCAAACGTATAATACGCATCGCCGCCAGGCAGTGCATTAACGCCTGTTGTAGCGCGGGCTTTGGGCAAATATACGGTTTGTAAAAAAGTAGCTAATTTTTTATAAGCAGGTATTAGTTGTTGCTGTATCAAAGTGGTGTAAGCAGTAGTAAGCCTTGTTTTATCCGCAGTACTAAAGCTTGCGGGCATACCTGTTATCGGGCCATAAAATAAACTTTTAACCGCACTATCCGTAACCATTGCACTAAGCTGAGGAATAATTTTTATTACCAGCGCTTTTGGTAGCACATAATTAGTTGCCATGCCTTTTTTAAAATACACAATAGCACTATCGCTCCAGGCGCTAAAGGCAGTTGCACGTTGCAGCCAGTTGTCATAATCCGCCACGGTTTTAAAAGGCTGGTTACCTGTGCCGCCTCCCATTTGCCCGAGCATTATAGGTACACCGTTAAATTGGTCGAATGGCATAAAGCTATTGCTTCCCCCGGCAGAGCTGCCCAAATAATTAAGTGACAGGCCTTGTAACGCTACATCCATTTCGTAAGTAAAAATATCATAGCTAACCTTGTCATTTTCATTCAGGCTATCGCGGCTTATTTTTTTGATGGCTTCGTGATTCTTCGAAAAAAAATCTTTTAGTTTAGCCCGGTAACTATCTGTAAAATCTGCCGGCAATAAATTATTAAAGCGGTTGTCGCCATTTACTGTTGCTTCCAGGGGATAAAGCTGCATGCGCCCGTCGTAGTAGCTTTCCAGCAAGTCCGTGAGCATTTTGTTGCCTTCGGAGGGTTGTTGTTTTCTACTATTTTGGCAACCTGCCATTGTGCATATAATGGCTAATACAAAAAATACTTTTTTCATCTTAATTAATTATTGGATCAAATATAAATGTTATAAAGATGAGTTGAAAGATATTTTAGGAAGACAATAATTGAGGTTGATTTTATTTTATTTAAAAGATGGATAACCGAAGCTACAATTGACTATCTTGTTTTTAAATAAAATGATTATGGCAAGTTTTTTTGAAATCGGTGATGTAGTAGCTTTTAAAGCTAATAAAAATATTCAGTTAGTGGTAACCGGCATAGGCGCCGACGGGATAGTATTGTTGAGATTTTTTGATACTATTACCAGTGAATTTAAAAAGGTAGAAATGCCGGCTATTTGTTTTATAAAAGTTTAGCAGCAATGGGTGTAAAGCTGTACCATAGAACGTAATACTTAAACGGTTATGGCGTTTCAACTAAAAAATTACTGTATTTTAGAGCAAGGCTGTTGCTTATTACAGCAGCCATTATTATTTTGTGGCTGCACGCCATTCATCTTCCAAAATGCTCATTTCCACAAGGCTCCACCATTCATTTTTAAACAATAGTACATCCCTGGTAATGCCTTCAATTACAAAGCCGCATTTTTTGTAACAGTTAATGGCAGATGGGTTGATGGTGTATGCACCGAGGCTTACCCTATGCAATTTTAAATCATCAAAACCTATTTTAAGTAAGGCATTTACCATAACCTGGCAACAGCCCTTGCCACGCCCGGTATCGCTTACCAATACCCTGGTTATTCTGCCAGAGCGGTTTTTTCTGCTAATACTTCCGAGAGAAATATGGCCAATGGTGCTACCATTAGTGCTTTCGGTTGCCTTATAAATAAAAACATCAGATTTTTCGAGGTCGTTTACATTTTCAATATACCATTCAAGGCTTTTTTGCGTAAGGGGGTAAGTAAATAAAGAGCCTGCCCAATTTATCATCAGCTCTTCGCTGTTTACCCACTTTAATAATTGCTCAAAATCACTATGTTCAAAATATTGTAATTGGAGCATATTGCGGGCTTGTTTTAACTGTGTATAAATATTGAGATGAACACGAAAGTAAGGGTAGATTTTTTACCGAAAAAAAATGATACAACAGCAATAGCAAACCTATAGTTTATAAAGCCCCCTATATAAAGATGATCCAGGTTATGCCACTACATTTAAAATGAAAAAAGGATAGGAGGCTGAAAAGCCCTTGCAAGCAAGTAACTCAACAATTTGAGATAAATTTTTTTATTACAGTGCCCACTTTTATGGCTGCTAAAGTTGTTAAATGAATGTAAACAACAAAGTAATATTTTAAGGAAAAGCACAATGGCCGGTTTTATTTTAAGGCAGTTGTACCACCGATTGCTATTGGTTGCTTACCCTTTTAAAATAAACATTAAACCTGGCTTAAAACTATTTATATCATTATCATTTATTTGCAGGACCCTTGCCTTAAGGGTAGTATTAGCCTTTGCTTCACTCATTGATAAATATATTATAAATATTACCGGTAGCATAAAGGTGAGGGCTGTAGCTATAACCGCTGAAACTAACTTTTTCATCTTCGATATTTTTACATAATTACAAAAGTTTGCGCTGTTAACTATCCCCTTAGTAAAAACGATACCCCTGGCTTAAAGCTGGTTTCCTGATGGTTTATTTGTTGAGTTGTGCTTTTGCCGGCTTGCGGCTGTATGCCCTGCGTTTTGGTGGAGTTATTTAAATAAGCAACAAATAATGCGGGAATCATAAAGATTAAAAAGCTGGTGCTGATAGTCGAAATTAACTTTTTCATTTTTTTTGTTTAAATTTTTTGAATTGATTTGATACGTCAAAGATAATAATAATTTTAGTACTATGCAATATTAAGTACCATCTTATTGATAGTAATAGTTTTTGATGAATAGCGGGTAATATCTTAACTACTTGTTAATCACATAATTG
>JAYVUJ010000149.1:0-10866 GCA_043788035.1 Ferruginibacter sp.
CACATAGCGTAGAATTGAGAGGTATTTGGCTATCTGGCGCAATAGATTTTAAATCGTAAAAAAAATAATACTTATACTGCCAAATTTAAAAACATGGGCTGCCGAATGTGATATCAGGTAGCTGTTACACATAACAATAACTATGCGCTTAATAGCAATATTTTTATGGTTGATAGTAGTGGAAATACAGGTTATCGAATACACAATTTTTCTACAAAGCAAAACATGGTTTTGAGTAAGATAAATACAGGTGCATTATCGTACCTTAAAAAGCATGAAAAGTATTGTTTGTATATGTTATCAGCCAGTAATACATGGCAAGTTTTACAAACGCAGGAGTGTATAAAAGATACTACTATTACCATTACAAATATGCCCTCGAATGCTTTTTATAAATTATCAAAAGTAAATGCCTCGTAAAAATTAGAGCGCATCTTTACCAATAACTGCAGTAAGCAAATATGGAGGTAATTTTAAATATGAAATACTTAATACGCTACTCAGCCAATTCCCCATCACCACGCTTATGCATCCAATCCTTCTCCTTCGCATCTCCCGAAGCAATTACAAGAGCTGTAAAAAATAAAATCACCACTTGAATTATCCAGGTGTATTGTGAGTTATCCTGGTAAGTTAATAAGAAGCTTTTTTGTACGTTAAATAATGTAAGCGTAGATAATACCATGGTACAGGCGCATAATAAACTACCAATAACTAGCAGTACTCTTGCAATTATTGCAGCCGTCTTGCTTTTAGATAATGGAATTTTTCTATGCATATAATAATAGCCCAAAAAGAAAATAATGTAGGGAACTATAATGATGATAAAACTATAAAATTTATCAAAGCCTGGTATGATTAAAAGTGTAATGGAACACAGTTTCAAAAGAAAAAAAAGCAACACGATCAATGCAATGAAACTAACGAATGCACTTAAAAGGTAAGCCATTAGCTTGAAATATTTATTAAAGCCATCCATGGTACAAAATTAGTTTGTTTCTGCTTAATGGACTGCTATTTTTAATGCAAAGATGCTGAAGAGAAAGTGCAAGGATTTTTTTACGCAAAGAAAAAAAGGTACAAAGGCGCAAAGGGATACAAGGTTGTAACAAATCAATATTTATTAAAATGCTTCTACGCCTCACAGGTAAAATAATAGTTATCATGCAAAAAAAGTAAGCTAAAAAGAAATGTAAGCTCTTTCCATGCAAGCTCTTTCCAAAAGGAGTATTTATCAAAAAAGCCTTATCGCCTTACCGGCAAAAAGAAATCCCACTGCTTGCGCAATGGGACTCTTTATACTTTTACACTTTATAAAAGATTATTCACCTTTTGGATCAGTGGTCGCATCTGCTGCATCGCTATCCATTTTTAATTTAAGGTTAGCTAATGCGCTCAGGTCGCCTAAGGTAGATTTTTCTACTTTGCCCTGAAGTGTTTTCACAGCCTTTTTGGTTACATCAGCATCAGCTCTTTTTTCTTTCATAACAGCTTGCTTTTCTTCTTCAATCTGCTTTTCCCACAAACGGGTGTGGCTTAAAACGATACGTTTATCGTTACGGTCAAATTCGATTACCATGAACTGAGCGATTTCGTCAGCACCGATTGTTTTGCCATCCTCTTTTGCAAGGTGACGGTTAGGCG
Source organism: Ferruginibacter sp. (assembly GCA_043788035.1). GTDB lineage: Bacteria > Bacteroidota > Bacteroidia > Chitinophagales > Chitinophagaceae > Ferruginibacter. Next base: position 1,645 of record JAYVUJ010000149.1, read on the forward strand.
CAAAACCTTCTAAGCCGTAAGGCAATTGAACTACAGCACCCTTATCATCTTTTTTGGTAACGGTACCTTCGTGTATTGTTCCTACTGCGAAAGTTTCTTCCAGTGAATTCCATGGATCTTCTTCAATTTGTTTGTGCCCTAACTGAAGCTTGCGTCCGTCCTTATCAATGTTCATAATGATCACTTCAATTTCGGCACCAACTTTAGTGTATTCATTTGGGTTGTTAAAGCGTTTTAACCAGCTTAAATCGCTGATGTGGATCATACCACCAATACCAGTTGCTAATTCAACGAACACGCCGTAAGGAGTGATGTTTTTAACGGCACCAGTATGCTTGCTTCCTTCTGGGAACTTAACGTCAATTTCGCTCCACGGATCGTTTGCCATTTGTTTGATAGAAAGGCTCATCTTACGAGTATCCTTATCTAACGTAACAATTTTAGCTTCGTAGCTATCACCCAACTTAAAGAATTCCTTAGCGTTGATTGGTGTGTTGGCCCAGGTAATTTCACTTACATGAACAAGGCCTTCAACACCAGGCATAATTTCAAGGAAAGCACCGTAATCTTCGATGTTTACAACTTTTCCTTTAACTACTTCGCCTTCTTTAATTGATTCGCTCAAGGTATCCCAGGGATGCGGTGTCAATTGTTTTAAACCTAAGCTGATACGTTTTTTATCATCATCAAAATCAAGAACAACAACGTTCAGTTTTTGATCCATCTTCAACACTTCTGTTGGATGGTTGATACGTCCCCAGGAAATATCAGTAATGTATAACAAGCCATCTAAGCCGCCCAAATCAAGAAACGCACCGAAATCAGTGATGTTTTTGATGGTACCTTCCAATACTTGTCCTTTTTCTAATTTACCGATAATTTCTGCACGTTGTGCTTCGATATCGCTTTCGATAAGTGCTTTATGTGATACAACGGCATTCTTTATGGTCTCATTAATTTTAACCACTTTAAATTCCATTGTTTTACCAACAAACTGATCGTAATCAGTGACTGGCTTAACGTCAATCTGGCTACCCGGTAAGAAAGTTTCCATACCAAATACATCCACAATAAGACCGCCTTTAGTTTTGCTGGTAACAATACCGGTAACAATTTCGCCGGTTTTGTGTAACTCAACAATTCTTTCCCAAGCCCTGCTTGTGCGTGCTTGTTTACGGCTTAAATGTAAATTACCGTCTCTGTCTTCTTTTTCAACAACCATTACTTCAATAAGGTCGCCTACTTTTAAACCTCCAACGATATCTCTGAATTCATTCAAAGAAATTAAACCGTCACTTTTAAAACCGATGTTTACAACAGCATCTGTTTTGGTGATGGCTTCGATGGTTGCCTGAATCATTTCGCCATCGTTAATTTGCTTAAATGTGTTGTCGTAAACAACATCATACTTAGCTTTTTCTTCTTTGTTGTAACTTGATACATTACGTTTGTCAACACTCCAATCAAAATCATCATGAGCAGTAACGATTCTTTCTGCCACCGGAGCTTTCGCCACCACTGGTTCTGAAGCCTCAGCTACCGAAGCAGCTGTTTCCTCAACAGGCACGTTTGTTACCGCAGCAGCATCAGCACCATCGTTGGTAGCTGATACTTCCTGTGCATCTGCGTTTAGTTGTTTAATAATGATAAATGACATAAAATAATCCCCGGTTTTTTTAAAGGGACTGCAAAGGTAAGAAATTTGCTGAAAAGAATCAATAAAATATCAATGCCTGATAGGGTTTCAAGGCTTTTTCATAGTAATATTTTCAGGCTTATGTAAGCCTGGCTGTTTTAAGGGTAATATTTTTAATTAAGAACTTTGTTGCAGCTGGATTTTAATGTAAAAAAAATATTTTTTCAAATAATGGATATTAAAGTATTGCTAACCACATAAATTTTATTGAAAAGCCAAAAATATTTTTATTTTAGAAAATATGCTTCAGCTAACTATAAAACTTATTTTAGCAATTATACGTCTCAAAAAAATATTTTTTCATAAAAAGATCTTTTTAAAGAAATTTTTGTCTATTTAGTATAAATTATTAAATTTTATATTTTAAAATATATTTATTACATCTTATGGGAATAAAATTATATAAAAATATATTCTAACTTACTGTATTTCAATTATCTTCATCTTGATTCAACAAATCAGCAATGATACCAAAGCTATTGCTAACTGTACTTATATGTTTGAGCACTTTAACTAGTATTTACGCACAGCAAACAACCATCTCTGGACAAATTACCAACAAAAACGGCAACCCGCTTGCCGGAGCCACTATATATTTAAATTATTTTAAAGATAGTAGCATGGTAAAAATTGCCATTTCAAATACAAGCGGTTATTATGAAATTGGGCAAATTAAAGCAGCGAAATATTTTATCAGCGCCAGTTTTAATGGATATGCTAAAAACTCAACCAATGCATTTGCTGTAACAGATGGTAAAATAACGCACGCGCCATCTTTAATTTTATTAATAACAGGTAAAAACATAGCGGAAGTAACAGTTACAGGCAGCAGGCAAAAGCCTATGATAGAAGTAATGGCTGGCAAAACAATCTTTAACGTAGAAAACAGCATTAATGCCACCGGTAGCAACGCCTTTGAACTGCTCCAAAAATCGCCTGGCATCACTACGGATAAAGATGACAATATGAGTATGAAAGGGAAAACTGGCGTACAGATATATATTGACGGCAGGATTATCCAAATGCAAGGGCCAGATTTAGCGACTTACCTAAAAGCAATAAACAGTGCGGATATTGAAGCTATTGAGATGATCAGCAACCCATCTGCCCGGTATGATGCTGCAGGCAATGCAGGCATTATCAACATCAGGCTAAAAAAAAATAATACCATTGGGTTAAGTGCTTCACTAATTGGTGGGCTAAACATTGGTAAGCACCTTAAAACGAACGAAGCAATTAGCCTTAATTATCGTAATAAAAACGTTAACCTTTTTAGCAACTACAGTTATAATTGGAGCAATAGCGATAATACATTTGACATGTACCGTGTGCAGAACGATACGTTATACGACCAGAAAAATAACCAAAATATAAAGGGCTCCACACAAAATTTAAAGGCTGGAGTAGATTTTTTTGTATCGAAAAAATCTACTATCGGTTTTATTTATACTGGCAACTTTACAAATAATACAACTTTCAGTTATTCAAGAACTCCGAGCAGTGCTATCAATACAGCTAGTATTAACAGGATATTGTATGCTACCAACACCATACCTGCTAAAGTTAAAAACCAAAATATAAATGCAAATTATCGCTACGCAGATACGGCAGGGCACGAATTAAATATCGACATCGACCACGGTTTTTACGAAAGCCGTAAAACAAGTTATCAGCCAAATAACTATTTTACACCGGTACCGGAAACATTCATCTACGAAAAAAATTACCGAAATAATACGCCCATCAACATTGCCATCAACACACAAAAAATAGATTATGTTACGCCACTTAAAAATGGAAAGTTAAGTATGGGGGCTAAACTAAGTCACGTTAAAACAGACAATAATTTCATTTTGTACAATGTAATTGGAGGGCAGGATACTATCGACTTAAAAAACTGTAATCTTTATCTATACAAAGAAAATGTGAATGCAGGCTATGTTAGCTACTTTACACCGTTAAGTAAAAAGCTAAATATGCAAGCGGGGCTACGGGTAGAAAATACCGTAACCAATAGCAGATTAACAAGGTACGACCAAGTAGTGCTTACATCAAGCGAAGATTCTATACACCGCAACTATACCGGTTTTTTTCCTAGCCTTGCCTTTACCTTTACAATGGATACCAGTAACAATTTCGACCTAAGTTACAGCCGCCGTATAGATAGGCCAAACTATATTGACCTTAACCCTTTTGAGACAAGGGTTGATGAATTGGATTTTATAAAAGGCAACCCCTACCTGCGCGCCCAATACACAAACTCATTTCAATTAACGCACACGTTTAAAAATAAATACATTACCTCGGTCAACTACAGCCACATCAGCGATTTTAGCGCTTTTATAATTGATACGGCAAAAATTAACCAAAATTATGTAAGCAAAAAAAACCTGGGAAACGAAGATATTGCAAGCATCAATTTTTCTGTACCTGTAGATGTTACTAAATGGTGGAATGTAAATAGCAGCATAATTATCTATAATAGCCGCTACCATGCCAACACTAGCACCAAGCAGGCTATTAATATTAACATTACCTCTTTCAATATTAATGCAGAAAATTATTTTAGGCTAGTCCACGGTTTTACCGCACAGCTTAGTGCTTACTACGGTAGCCCATTTGTATCGCTCGGCACTTTTAAAAGTAAGGCACAGGGATTTATAGACATTGGCCTGCAAAAAAAAATAAGGCATGATGACGCGACTATAAAAATATCCTGTACAGATATATTGCATACCCTCAAATGGCAAGGCGAAAGCAAGTACGATGGCACACACATAATTGCCAGCAGCACTTGGGAAACCAGGCAATTAAGATTAAATTTAAGTTACCGCTTTGGACGCACACAAGTAAAACAGTCGCGCTTGCACAGTACCGGCAACGAAGATGAAAGCCAGCGGGCTTCGGGCGGTGCTGGGTTAGGCAATTAAATAATTGCAATTACTTGCTACTCAAAAAATACAAGCTTCTCGTTTAAAAATATTTTTTATTTTTTTAACGGATATTTTTGTTGTACCGCCAATACAGCAGCTATATCCTCCGAGCCCTCCAAAGGACGTTCCTGCCTCTGCTAATTGTAAAAGACTTATAAATTTGAATACGCTGGAACCCTCCTTTGGAGGGAGGGGAGGCTTCACTCTTTTACAGTTGATCTTTATGGTACTTCTCCTCAATGTAAGGCGTTTTCATTTATTGCAATAACCTGCAAAAGTTATGTAGCAGTTCATTATAACGCTGTATCTTTCTTTTTAAAAAGTATTGATGAAACAATAAAAAATATCGCAACTTCCCCCACAATAACCACCAGGTAATAAAGCGAACTAAAACTATAACTGCCAGTTAGCCAAAAGTAACAAATAGCCGCAACTGCGCTAATGGTACTTATTAATGCAATGCCCCATTTTACACATTCCATGCCTAGGTAGGCTTTGTGCACAAAAGGCGTGGAGGCTACAACTGCTGGCCTAATCTTATTTAGCAGGTAAATATTTTCAACAATATCGCAAAGCCATGCAAGCAACTGTAAAAAGGCAAGCACCATAAATACATTGGTACCCCATCTAAAGCTAAGTTTATGCGCCAGCTGCATGCACAATAGTACAATAGAGCCATAAGCAAACGGCATAAAAAGAAAGTCTGTATACAGCTGCCCCTTTAAAGCTTTTATAGTATTTATTGAAGTTACAGGCGGTAAATTATACAGGCCTTTTATCAGGTTCACCAATTCCATTTGGGTAGCGGGCATTTCCAGTTCCATGATACTGAATTTGCGCAGCACCACATCCTGCGTATAAAAACGGGTGCTTTGCCATTTCATTACAAGCGCTAAAAAAAGCATGCCGCCGAATGCTGCACAAAACGAGGACCAACTGCTAACAAAGTGGATAGGCATAGTTATATATTTACAGTTGATGGATTTTTAATAGTGTTGGGTATAACATTTTTTGGTAGCTCTTGTAATAATTTTTCGCTCATTGTACTACGGCTTTCTTTATATGCTTCCCAATCAAAGCTTATTAAAAAATCTTTTGCCGCTTGTGCACCTTTAACAAACATATTTATTTTATCCTGCGGAGTTAAAAAAAAGTTCAGCCAGTTATATTCCGATAAATGGATAGTGCCGATGCCTTTTTTATATACCTTGTTTTTCAATAAAAAATCTTTGTCATAATAATCCCGGATGGTATTAAACATCCTGCTAAAATAACCAAGCGGGCTCCAGTTTTCTGCGTGGTTTGTTTTATCGCTTACCGCGCTATCATCTAAATCTATACCTAAAGATGGAAGCCTTGGCGTTACTACTTTAGGGTTATAAAACAAGCTGATAGGAAAGTTAGACAGTATGCCGCCATCAACAAAACGTGCGGTAGACGGTGCTTCTTCTTCACCAAAAGTATCTGCCCATTTTTGTTTTATATCTTCATCCGTACAAGGTATATCGCTAATAAAATAAGATTCAAAAAAAATAGGGATAGACATAGAAGCCCTTATAAAACCAGCAGGCTGCAGCTCATCAATACCCTTTCTAAAAAGGTACCACATTTCCGGAAACTGTATCTTGTTTTGTGTTACCAGTTCGGAAGTTATAAAGGTTACATCGCCCTCCAGCCCTTTCAATCCTTCTGGGTTTGCCACCCTTAAATGCATGCCTGCTACAGGTGCGCCTGCTTTATTATTTAGGTCGGTTATATTTTTTACGCCATTAGCCAGCAACTGCCCTTTTATCCAGTCGTAAAAGTAATCACCGGGATTTATGCCGTAACCCGAATTTTTAAGGCGTTGCAGTAAAGCAGCCGTGTAATAAGATAGTATAAACAGCAGCAACAAATAAATACCCGTGAACATAAAAAAGCTCTTTGTTAAAAATGACACTGACGGTACTTTATATTGCAGCCCTAGAAAAATAAAATCGCCGGCAGCCAAAACCAATAGTGTAATAACAATGCCCAGCAACCACTTTTTTAATTTCACCAAAAAATTTTCGTGCGTAATAAACTTTTTAATTATCCATTTTGCAACTGGGTGGCCATCTACTAATTTAAAAAAATCAAGCTTGCAAATAGTATCTAATACGCCAGTAGATTTAGACTCATCCTTATTGCCAATTACCGTCATTAAAGCAGTATTGATAGCACCTGCGCTGGTGCCTGCAAGCCTAACAAAGCGCACCCCCATCTGCTCTAATATGTATGTATAGCCAACAAGCGCTATGCCCAATACGCCGCCACCTTTTTGCACCAGGTTTACGTATTGGTTATTGTTGCCGTCTAAAACATCGCTTATAACAAACGGCTTGCCGCCAGGCGGGAAAGCAGCCTTCACATCGCTAAGCGCTTGTTGTACGGCGGGGTTGGTAATAAAATCAGCTACGGTCAGGCTTGGGGGCAATGTTTTTATATTTGGCATATTCAATAATTTATCCTTTAAGTTTCAATGCCGTTCAACAAGCTATTTCTTGCTTTGGAGAAGAAAAGGGAGTGGTAAAGAAACACATGTAAATCCTTCACTTATCGGCATTGTGCTATGTCTATTTATACTTGTAGTTGTAATTATTTATTGCTATCGCTTTTATCAAACAAAGAAAATATTTTTTTTAATGGTTGGTATGCCTGCGCTAGTTTTTTAATCTGCTTGCTTTACCAGCTTAATGCAGTAAATTTTTTATTTTTATTACATTAGGGTTGCCAGTAAACGGGTATATAAAATTTCGAAAGCCCCTTTTTCATTTCCGGCAATCGTTTTTTAATTTTAGGGACTTGCGGCGTCCGCCGCCACCTGGCGGATGATTTTAAGGCAACGTTTAATTTTTAAGCCTTTTTATTTTGAGCCTTGATTTTTTGTTATCAAGAAAAAAAGTAAGCAGCAATTAGCTAAAACGAATAGCAACGGCGCTTCATACATAAAATACTTAATTCTATAAATTTTTATTAGTTGCCACATCACATATATTCCAGGGATGGGTTAAAGAAGTTAAATCTAAAAATATTATTCGGCAATAGCAATAGCCCTTTACAGGTATTTACTAAATGGCGACAATGTTCCCAAAATAAAATTAACACAAGCGTAATATTAGCCAGCCTCATTAAAGGTCAATTTTACAGTTCAATTAATTATTTACTTTGAGCAGCCCACAAATTATTACTGCAAACGATTTTGGCAAAAACTTTAATTGGGGCGTAGTGATAGCAGCCGCACAAAACGAAGGTGCCGTAAATATTGATGGCAAAGGCCCAACTATTTGGGATAACTTTTCTGCCAACAGCAACAAAATTAAAGGGGGTGCTAAACTAACAATAGCCTGCGATTTTTATTATCGCTATAAGGATGACTTGTTACTGGTTAAAGCATTGGGGTTTTCTGTTTTTCGTTTTTCCATATCATGGGCTAGGCTATTGCCAGATGGTATTGGCAAGATAAATAAAGAAGGCATCCTTTTTTACCATAAGGTTATTGACGAATGCATAAAGCTTGGACTTACGCCGTACGTAACCCTTTACCACTGGGACTTACCGCAGGAATTAGAAAACAAAGGCGGCTGGACGAATTATTTTATCAACAAATGGTTTAGCCGTTTTGTAACTGTATGTGCCGAGGCCTATGGCGATAAGGTAAAGCACTGGATAATTTTGAACGAGCCCTTTGCATTTACAACTTTGGGATATATGCTGGGCAAGCATGCCCCAGGTAAACGGGGCTTAAGCAACTTTTTGCCTGCTATACACCATGCAGCATTGGCGCAGGCAGAAGGTGCCCGTATTATACGCAAGCTTGTTCCGCAGGCACATATAGGCACTGCTTTTTCCTGCTCGCAAATAATCCCTTTTTCTGATAAAAAGGAAGATGTGGCCGCCGCTAACCGCATTGATATTTTGATGAACAGGCTGTTTATTGAACCGGCATTAGGCAAAGGTTACCCGGTAGATGATTCTTTTAAGTTTTTAGACAAACTTCAAATGCATAATAAAACGTGGAAGTATACAAAACGGCTGCATTTTGATTTCGATTTTATAGGGCTGCAATATTATTTTCCGGTAGTAGTAAGGCATAATAGTTATATCCCAATAATACAAGCATCCGAGGTAAAAGCAGCAACCAGAAAAGTACCCTTTACGGCCATGGGGTGGGAAGTAAATGCGGAAAGTTTTTATAAGACTATAAAAAAATTATGGCTGCACGGCGGCGTAAAAGAAATTATTATTACAGAAAATGGCTCGGCATTTAAAGATGAATTGACAAATGGCGTAATTGACGATGCGGAAAGGATCGATTACTTTCAGCAACACCTGCATGCTGTATTAAGGGCTAAGAAAGAAGGGGTAAATATAAAAGGTTATTTTGCCTGGACGCTAATGGATAATTTTGAATGGAGCGAAGGCTACCATCCCAAATTTGGCTTGGTGCATGTTGACCAAAAAACACAATTGCGGACTATAAAAAATTCCGGCTATTGGTGGCGGGATTTTTTAGGTTAAAGCAAAACCTTACAAACAATCTTCTAAATAAATTTGTTATCGGCTGTATGCAAA
>JAYVUJ010000150.1:0-3843 GCA_043788035.1 Ferruginibacter sp.
TGAATAATGTTCTCTTGAAATTTTTTCTGTCAATTGTCCGACTGTTAAAATATCTAACTCTTTTGAAAATTTACCTGCAGCCCAAGTAAACAAAGTGAAAAATGTCAACCCTGCAACTGCATACTGCCAACTAAAAAAGAAAGCGATTAATTGAAACTGCAAAACCAGCAGCGAGTGTCCAACCTAACCAAGTTTTCATTGATAAAATGTTTACCCAAAAACCTAATGCTTGTTGAAACTGTTTTATATTTTTTCTGCGATTTGCCCGATGGAAAATGTCTACCAATTTTGTTTGAAGTTCAATATTTTTTTCGTCCAAATTTTGTGTCAACGCGATTGCTTTGCAAACTTTATAAAACGCTTGCTGTGTCGTGCAGTCATTTTTGTCTGTAAGATTTAATTGGCTTTCAATAAGGTTGCAAAGACCGCCAAAGGTTTTAGCGTCCTTAGATGAATTGTCCGTAAACTTTGCCCCAAACGATTTTTCAAGTTTGAGTGAAGTGTCCCCAATATCTTCTGGGTCAATGTTGTCAAGTTTATAGTCGTCGAGTGTTGTCATTTTGCATTGCTACCAACACTCACATTAAAGTGCCAGGCATAGCAACGCAAATCCTTTTTTTGTCGGGACGCTCGCAAAAAAAGATTGCAGTGGATAGCCCGGCCGAAGGGGCGCACAAGTAATTTTTTGGGCACTGATTTTTTTAATGATCACTATAAATTTTGTAACGCCCTTTTTTTTATCATGCCGCCATTGGTATTTTTCGCACTGCTCATTATCAAGGAGCAATAGGGGGAAATTTTATTTATTTGAGTTCACGAAAACCGTTGGCTTTTTCAAAAGGAGCGTATGGTCTGCTATATTTTGCGTAAGGCTGCTTAATTATTTTTTAATGGCATAGTGTAAAGGCTACACTTTTATAATAAAATACGGGTTTAAAATAACCAGGCTGTATGCATAAAGTTTATTGGCAGTACCGCATAAAAGAGCCTGTTTGTTAAGTAAACAAGCAGGCTTTTTTATCTTTTAAAAACCAGGGCTTTACCCCATTTTTTCTTCTAGTTCCATTACTTTTTCAAATACTATTTCGTATTCTTTATTCAATATTACTAGCTCAACGCTTACTGCTTTGTAATCAGCTTCAATTTTATGGAACTTATCCTTGTCTGCATAATTGCCTGGTGCGGCCATAGCTGCTTCCAACAAAACCCTGCGCTGGTTAAGCTGTGCCAGCTTTTCTTCTATTTGTTGAAAGCGGGTTTTATTTTTCTGGTATTCTTTTTTTACTTCTTTATCAACCGGGCTGCGTTGGGTAGTTACCGGTTCTGGCGCAACTTCTTTTCTTGGTGAATTTTTTACTGGTTCTGCAGCCTTGACTTTAGTTTCTTCGGCTTTAGCTGCCAGCATCCTTCTTTCTTTCCAATCTTCCCATTCGGTGTAGCTGCCTTTAAATTCAACAATTTTATGGTCTTCTATTTCCCAAATTTTGTTGGCTATCTGGCTTACAAAATGCCTGTCATGGCTAACAAATACAATGCTGCCTTCGTATTTATTTAAGGCACCAATAAGCAAATCTACAGAGTGTATGTCCAGATGATTGGTAGGTTCATCCAACATTAAAAAATTGGCTTTGCTTACCATAGTTTTTGCTAGTGCCACCCGTGCTTTTTCGCCACCGCTTAATACTTTTATTTTTTTATCTACCGCATCCCCACTAAACAAAAAGGCGCCTAACAAACTCCTTAGTTCCAGTTCTGTTTTTCCGCTGCCACTATCTTTCATTTCATCTAAAACGGTATTTTCAATATTCAATGCTTCCAACTGATGCTGTGCATAAAAAGATTCATCAACATTGTGGCCCCAAATCCTTTCACCGGTAAATTCTTCATTGCCCACAATAACCCGTAGCAAGGTAGACTTACCTTTACCATTTGCACCAATTAAAGCAATCTTATCGCCACGGTCAATTTCAGCACCGGTATTTTCCATTATTGTAAGGTCGCCAAATCTTTTTGTAATGTTTTTAAGCGTAACCAAAACCCTTCCCGGCTGCTTATCCATTGAGAAGTTGATACGCATGTTTGGGCGCTCAATCTCTACGTTTTCAATCCTGTCTAATTTTTCAAGGCGCTTAACAATACTCTGTGCTGCAGCGGCTTTGCTGGCTTTTGCCTTAAACCTTTCCACAAACTTTTCGTTTTGGCGGATGTAGTCCTGCTGGTTTTCGTAGGCCTTTTGCTGCATGTCTACCCGCAATGCTTTCTCTGTTTCGTAATAGCTGTAATTACCTGTATAAAAATGTAGTTTTTGTTGATAAAGCTCCACTATTTTAGTAACCATCCTATCTAAAAAGAACCTATCATGGCTTACCATTACAACGGCGCCCGGGTAGCTTTTTAAATACTTTTCCAGCCATTCAATACTAGGCAAATCAAGGTGATTGGTAGGTTCATCCAACAGCAATACATCGGGGTGCATCAATATCATTTTAGCCAATAAAACCCTCATGCGCCAGCCACCACTAAATAATTTATATGGCTTGTGCAGGGTATCATTAGTAAAGCCAAGACCCTGTAAAATCTCTTCCGTTTTGTGATGGATATCGTAGCCGCCCAATACTTCCAGCTCATGCAGTTTTTCAGAATAGTCGTGCGCCAGGGTTTCATCGCCGGTACGTTCCAGTTCCAACCCAATGGCTTCAATTTCTTTTTCAAGCTCCTTTACTCTTTCAAAAGCGCCCATGGCCACTTCTAAAATAGAATCTTCGGTGTCAAAACTTAACAAATCCTGGTGCAAAAAGCCAATGGTAGTTTCTTTGCCTTGTTCCACAGAGCCTTTATTTGGCAGGTATTGCCTTGTAAGTACTTTTAAAAGGGTTGATTTTCCTGTTCCATTATACCCGATCAAGGCAATCCTTTCATTAGGTTGTATATGCCAGGTGGCATCCTCCACAATAGCACGGGCGCCAAATTCAAATGTCACATTTTGTAATCCTAAAAGCATAACTGTATATAAAATTTATGTATTGAAAACCAATTTTGGTGCAAAAGTAATTCAATCGGCAAACTATTTAAGCTTTTTGATGTTATGTTGTAGCTTTGAAAAAAAACATCCATGAAAAAGCTTTTATTTATTGTATTTATTTTATTGGTAAGCTTCAGCCTTTATTGGTTTAAATTCAGGAGCGTAGATGGGCCAGGAGGCGCAAAAACCGAACCATTGAAGACAACAAAGCACTCTTTAGCCTTTAATAATAATTTGGATACATTAATAAATGCTTACCTCAATATTAAAAGTGCTTTAGTAGAAGCTGATAGTTTGGAGGCAAAACAAGCCGCCACAAAATTTTTAGTTTTGGCAGACAGCCTACAACTGAATGATTTAAAAAAGGATACGGCGCTAATTTTTGAAACGGCAAACAGTTTTTTAAATGATGTTAAAGCGAATGCAAAAAGCTTGGTAAAACAAACCACTTTAGCGGATATGCGCCACGATTTTAGCGGAGTAAGCGAGAACATATACCCGTTGCTTAAAACCATCCATTACGAAGGCAAGACCTTGTACTGGCAAAATTGCCCGATGGCTTTTGGTGAAGGCAGAGAAGCTAACTGGATAAGCAGTACTGATGAAATAATTAATCCATACATGGGGAAGAAAAACATTGAATTTAAAGCAACCATGGTGCATTGCGGAGAAACAAAAGATAGCATAAAAGCTTTGTAAATAACAGCGGTAAATTTTACAGTACTAAAAGGAGTGCTTGTAATAAAAATGATGAAAACATACTTGTGCCTTTTCTTTTGTTCCCTGGTATTTTTTGCCAGTGCGCAAAAAAAATATACTAT
>JAYVUJ010000151.1:0-2877 GCA_043788035.1 Ferruginibacter sp.
GCTACACTAAATGATAAAAAGCTACAAATAAGCAATAAGGTAAAAGTGGTAGATAGCTGCCTTGTTACCGGTTTTCCATACACTTATCTTGATACGCCAAACGGGCCTTTACAAATTTTTGAAAAACTAATCAGAAAAGGTGTGCCGGTAAGAAGGCTTGGCAGTGCAGCTATTGACTTATGCTGGGTTGCAGCTGGCAGATTCGATGGTTTTTACGAACATAAATTACAGGCCTGGGATAGCGCCGCAGGTTTTTTAATGGTGGAAGAAGCTGGTGGAAAGGTTACTGATTTTGCAGGGAACGCATACTCTGTTTATCAGCCGCACATATTGGCTACTAATGGCAAAATACATGAGGAGATGCTTGGGATTTTGAACGGCGATACGGTGTAGCAAATTTACCGTTGCCTCACGTGAGGTCCGCCTGGAGCGGTAGGTAAGGGATAGAAGGGAAAAACACGCAAAGCGCCGTTAACTATTAAATAGCGAAGCTAAACTATTAGTTCTGCTGATTTTGGAATGATAGCCCGACCCCTTGCCACCTCGGCTTGGGGTTACGCCAAAAAATAATTTAGTAATTAATTGAAGATGGGCTTACCATTTTTTAAATAGATAAACAGCAATATAAAAATGAGCGAAGAAAGGACAGAAATTAATTCGTTAGGCGAGTTTGGTTTGATAGACCACCTTACAAAAAATAACGAAACCAGGAATGCGTCTACTGTTTTGAGCATTGGCGATGATGCAGCAGTGCTGGATCATTTTGGCAAGCAAATAGTAGTTACAACCGATATGCTGATTGAAGGCATCCACTTTGATTTGATGTACACGCCGCTTAAACATTTGGGCTATAAAAGCGTAATTGTAAACATTAGCGATGTTTATGCCATGAATGCTACGCCCACGCAAATAACAGTGAGCATAGCTTTTAGCAACCGATTTAGCCTGGAAGCTTTAGACGAATTTTATGATGGCGTTTACACAGCCTGCGAAAAATATGGCGTTGATTTAATTGGTGGCGATACTACTTCGTCTCAAAAAGGATTTGTTATTTCTGTTACTGCCATTGGCGAAGTAACGCCGGATAAATATGTAAAGAGAAGCACTGCTAAAAAAGGCGACCTGCTTTGCGTAAGTGGTTTTTTAGGCGGCGCATTTTTAGGGCTTACTATTTTAGAAAGAGAAAAAAGGATTTTTGCCGAAACCGGCAGCCAGCCCGACTTAGAGAACCAGGCTTACATAGTTGGGCGCTTGCTAAAACCAGAAGCAAGGAAAGACATTATTGATTTTTTTGTAGAAAAAGAAATTATGCCCACCAGCATGATTGATGTAAGCGACGGGCTTAGCAGCGAGGCATTACACATTTGCAAGCAAAGCAATTTAGGCGTTGTTATTTATGAAGATAAAATACCGATTCACGAAGACGCCCGCCAGTTTGCTTATACTTTAGAGCTTGACCCAACAGCCTGCGCTTTAAGCGGTGGCGAAGATTATGAATTGCTGTTTACACTGTCGCAGGATGATTATGATAAAATTGTGTTGAACGAACAGATAAGCGTGATTGGCTACATGACAGAACCAGCAGAAGGCACTCATATTTTAACACGAGGCGGCAACAAACATAAACTGGTTGCACAGGGATGGAACCACATGAAGCAATCATAAATACTACAATTGCTAATTAATACCCTTAACAAACTCAGCATACCTCCACATGATAAAAAAGGTTTTTTTTGCGCTGGTGGTGGTGATACTGTTATCCAGTTGCGCTGTAAGCAAGAAAAATTATGACCCCAGCCGTAAGTTTAGCCGGCGGCAATTGCAGCAAGATTATTCTTTGCTGCGGAATATACTGGAAACAAAACACCCTGCATTATATTGGTATACGCCAAAAGATAGCATGAATTTTTACTTTGATAGCCTCTACAATAATATTGCAGATTCTATGACGGAGCTGCAATTTGGCTGGGCGGTAATTGCGCCGCTTACACAAAAAATACATTGCGGGCATACCAGTTTTGCTATGAGCAAACATTGGAATAAATATATCCGCGATAGGGCCATACCTTCTTTTCCGCTGTACCTTAAAGTTTGGGGCAAAGGCGATACGATGGTGGTAACAGGCAACCTTAATAGTAAAGATTCCATTATAAAAAGAGGTATGCTTATCACC
This sequence comes from Ferruginibacter sp., assembly GCA_043788035.1. Lineage (GTDB taxonomy): Bacteria > Bacteroidota > Bacteroidia > Chitinophagales > Chitinophagaceae > Ferruginibacter. The sequence goes on from JAYVUJ010000151.1 coordinate 2,174, forward strand.
TCTATAAACGGGCTGAATAATCACCAATTGGTGCAGCGCATTTTTTTTAATTTACCGCTGGATGGTTATGCAGATAACGTGAATTATATACGCATTAGCAGCAGTTTTCCGTATTATCACCGTAACACTTTTGGGCTGTATAAAAATTACAGGGTTGGTTATGCAGATAGCCTGGGCAATAAAAAAACTGCTTTGCTGCCTATGTTTAGCCCGGTTATTGATACCGTTAAAAAAATTAAGCAGCAGCAAGGCAATCGCTTGCCGCATAGGCAAACCAGAAAAGAGAGGCGGCAAAATTACCGGTTGATGGAAATTGATAGCAGCAACAACACCGCTACTATAACGCTTAATACTTTTAGCAAAGGCGAGGGCAAACATTTGCGTGGTTTTATAAAACGTTCATTTAAAAAAATACAGCAGCAGCATATACAAAACCTAATACTCGATTTACGGAGCAATGGTGGCGGCGATGTAAATATGTCGCTATTGCTTACAAAATATTTGCGCAATACGCCTTTTAAAATTTCGGATTCATCCTATGCTATTGCTAAATCTTTAAAGCCGTACACCAAATATATTAGCAGCGGGTTTTTTAGTAACATCGGGTTATTTTTTGTAACTAAAAAGCAAAACGACGGCTACTACCATTTTGGTTATTGGGAAAGGCATTTGTTTCATCCAAAGAGAAAAAATCATTTTGATGG
>JAYVUJ010000152.1:0-2810 GCA_043788035.1 Ferruginibacter sp.
CAACGTGCTTGCCCCATCATCAAAAAAGTGCAGCCACCTGATAGCTATTATCTTTTTCATATCCATATATTTCAACGAAAAAGTCCAGGCAACCTGGAATAAAGACGCTACTAAAAGATAGATCCACGGCATAACAATGGTTTAATGATTAACTAGTGTGGTTATGACAGGGTACAGCCACAGTTTTGTAATGCTGCAATACTATGCTTCCATTGTGTCCGCATCATTATCAAAACCTAAAATTATTGTTATCATTATTGCCACTCTGTGGTTTTAATATTTTAAGCAGATGCAGTTTTAAAAATAAGCTATTATCAACACCGTTAAATTATTACTGCATGCAAAGAGCAAGCTGCAATAAAAGGAGCGTGGCTTAAAATATACTACCCCAACATAATTGTATAACAGTAAGGTAATATAGAGCTAACATTCAGTAGGTAATTTTACTTTCAAGTAGGTTCTTTAGATTATTGAAAGTTAATAAGCAATTAGCAAAGTTTTAGAAACATGCCGTTAGGTTCCTAAAATTGCATCAACATATTACGCCGGCCATTCGGCTAGCCAACGCCCTGACTTCTTATAATCTCATGTGAAGTTAGTTTTGGTTAATGCCCTCCTTATCCCTAAGTGGGGCTATTTTTGTTTCATTTTATTAAATGTAAGGTACTGGTATGTAGGCTTGCTACAGGCTTTTATTCGTTTGCCTTTAAGTTAAGCTCTTCCTTTTTCTTTGAAGATGGTTAGGTAAAGACAAACATCTAAATCCTTAACTTAAAAGCCATAGGCTGATAATTGAATATAATTTATTTTATCGTGCCCTGATAGCTTCTTCTAATTGTGTACAGATGATATTGAAGTTTTGTATGGCTTCCTGCGTGCTTATCGGAAAATTAGCCGATTCAACTTTCCATTGATGGGTTTTATGCAGTAGTCTTTTTTCTATATCCAGTTGCTGGGTAGCACAGGTAAGCCTATAACGTATCACTTGTGCAGACCGGTGATATATTTCTACCTGGTATAAATATGCTTTGGTAAGCAATACATTCAGGTAAAAATTTTCCGGCATTGGCCAATATACCAATGCTAAAATAATTAGTAATTATAAATTTTATTATTATCTTTACATCATGCCTTACTACAGGATATTAATATGGACAACTAAAAAGAAGGATCCTTTCGCAGGCATAAGGCTTATTGCAGAGCCTAATATTAATGCAGTGTACAATATGATTCATGCAAAAGCATTTGAAACGTACCGGAAGCAATTGGTTGATGTAGAAGTGCAAATGTTATCTAAATTATGTAAAGCAGTTAAAGATATGGAGAAGGAACCCCCCAAAACCTTTCGGAACCCAGAGCGGTAAATGTCAGCATCTTTCAAAATCATAATCGCTTGCAAACGCATAAGGTTTTGTTAAACGAAGTATTTTACTCCATATAATTTTTACCTACAAAACTAACAGGGTAATTTTGCGTACATATATTTAAGTCAGGATTAACTGGCGATAAAACAAATAGCCCCTTTTATATGAACAGGATATTTTTACATTGTGTAACATTACTTGCTTTTGGCTTTATAGCCAATGCACAAACAAGTACTACAATCAATAGCACCAATAATAAGGCAATGGCTGCCTCGAAAAATGTAAGGCAAAGCGCTGATAAAAACATAGACACCGCCTCATTTGCTACCGGATGTTTTTGGTGCACCGAAGCTAAGTTTCAGCAGTTGATAGGCGTACAGTCTGTTGTTTCCGGCTATGCTGGCGGGCACACAAAAATGCCCTCGTATGAACAAGTATGTACCGGTACCACCGGGCATGCAGAAACCTGCAATATTTTTTACGACCCTTTGCAAATAAGCTATGATGAATTATTAGCGGCTTTTTTTACCGCACACGACCCTACGCAATTAAATAAGCAGGGCAATGATGTAGGCACTCAATACAGATCAGCTATTTTTTATCATAATGCCGCACAAAAGGCAAAGGCAGATTATTATATTGCCAAACTAAACAAAGAGAAGGCTTATAAAAGCCCCATTGTTACCCAGGTAGCACCCTATACTACTTTTTACAAGGCAGAAGATTATCACCAGGATTATTATAACCAAAACCCAAAACAGCGGTACTGCCAATATGTAATACAACCAGAACTGGAAAAATTCAGAAAGGTATTCAAGGGTAAATTGAAGCAACAATAACTGTATACATTTGTCCCCCTATTCTTTAAAAAAAATTGCTAAATAACTTTCATGAAATCGATAATTACTTTAACAAGCCTGGTATTTTCCATTTTTGCATCTGCGCTTGCGCAAAATGTTAAAACAGAAAAAGGGCATCTAAACAATCCATATTATTCTACTACAGATACCAGTATTCTACAAGTGAGTAATGCCCAATGGAAAAAAATATTGCCAGTAGCATTATACGCCACAGCAAGGGAGCAAGCCACAGAAGCTGCTTTTACCGGCAAATACTGGGATAAGGCAACCAAAGGCACTTACTACTGTGCAGTGTGTGGCAATAAATTATTTAAGTCGGATGCTAAGTTTGCAAGCACTTGCGGCTGGCCAAGTTTTTTTGAGCCTATTAGAAAAAACAGTGTGGTTTACCATGATGATAAAAGTTACGGCATGAACCGTACAGAAGTTATTTGCGCCAGGTGCAGCTCTCACTTGGGGCATATATTTAATGATGGCCCGCCACCAACACACAAAAGGTTTTGCATGAATTCGGTATCGCTCGATTTTGAACCGGATATCGTTGCGAAGTAGTGCAGTGCCTCTTTTTTTAATTGCATTTATTCCT
>JAYVUJ010000153.1:0-8498 GCA_043788035.1 Ferruginibacter sp.
TTATATTGAAAAAACCCTCAACACAATGTAAGAAACAATTAGTTGAAGTAATAAGTTCGATTGCAAATAAAAAACCTTCCACTTGTAAAGGTGGAAGGTTTGCCCCAATTCCCTTAAGAGGGTGTGTAATAAAGTTTATACCTTTTAAAAAGGTGTAAACTTTATCAAATTAATCTGTGTTTCTATTTCTTTTTGCTGCTATCAACTTTTTTAAGGGTTGATGGCACGATGTTGTTATTAATAGTCTGTTGCAATTCAGCAGGAGATCGCTTTGGGTTTTTAAATTGCTGCTCCATTTGCTGTATGCCCCTTAAAAATTGCGTAGCTACGGATAAATCGCCTCTTTCGCCATCAAATTGTGCCAGCCTGTTTTCATTAAGGCTGTTGTAGTAGGTTACCTGCTGCTCAAGGTCTTTCTTTAAGCTTCTGGTAACTTTTTCAGCCAAGGCAGTATCGCCGGCTTTGTAACAAGCTTCCAAAAATTGAAAAGAAACATAATTGTGCTGCTGGTAACGGCTTACCATACCGTAGCTCATATTTTCATCCAGCATGCCGGCATCGCATTTCTCCAGCATTTTTTTAGCCTCCTCAGTTCTGCCGTTATCTGCTAAATTACCAGCTGCCTTTGCATACGCTAAACGAATACTGATTAAATGCCTGCGGTTCTCTTCATCGAAATAAACATTTTTTACATTGGCACCGCCAAATACAAATTGTTTCATCATTTTATCATAAACCCAATCCTGGTTAACCTCTTTATTAAGAACGGGTACCAGCCTGTAGGTTAGCCCATCCTGGCGTAAGTATTTTGCAAAGCCAAGCTCCCCATATTCTGATGTAAAGTAAATTGGCCTTTTCCATTTATTGGCTGCAATAATATTTAAAACAGCTGTTTCACCCTTTTGTAAACCGCTTCTTGCAGGTATATCAAACTTCAATTCGCTTACCACACTATCGGTAGCGTTTACGGTACCATTAGTCCTCACCAAGTTAAAATCTACGGGTACAGAAACTTTACGGCTAGGAAAAACATTTAATGAACTACCGTCCCTTGCCTGTTCCATCCTTGATGGGTCATCGCTGCCAGCGTAATCTTTCATCATGGTGTAAAGGTCCATGTAAGTATTTGGGTCTACGCCTGCTTTTGGTGCGTAATAAATATAATCTCTTTTTGCGCCTTCAATTTGGGCTGCGGTCCAGATAGCATCAATCGGGTCGCTCTGGTTTATTTTGTAGCGTAATTGGTTTATGTAAGAATCTGTGCCTAACAAACTAGAGTTGATAACCCGGATATCCCTGCGGATGCCTTCTACTTCCTGCGCATACCATAATGGGTAAGTATCGTTATCGCCAAATGTAACCAGGATGGCGTTAGGGGCACAACTTTGCAGGTAATCGATGGCAAGGTCACGGGCCAATGTTTTTCTGCCACGGTCATGGTCATCCCACTCCTGGTTGCACATAATTACCGGTACCGCTAAAAAACAAGCTCCGGCAGCCACGTAGGTGGCTACATTGGCTTTCATTACTTTGGCCAATAGCTCCTGCACATACAACACACCAATGCCTATCCAAAACGCAAAGGCATAAAAGGAACCCACAAAGGCGTAATCCCTTTCTCTTGGCTGGTTGCCCGGCATGTTTAAATAAATAGAAATGGCAACGCCGGTAAAAAAGAATAGTAGCCCAATTACAAGCCCATCTCTTTTATTTCTTTTATAATGATAGGCAATGCCAAACAAGCCTAAAATAAGCGGAAAGGCAAACAAGCTATTATTGGCTTTATTCTTCTTCATGCTATCTGGCATAAATGCCTGATTGCCCAGCCTTGCATTATCCCAGAATCCAATACCCGTTTTCCAATTGCCATCCCTCACGTTGTTCATTACTACGCCTTGTACATCATTTTGCTTGCCGGCAAAATTCCACATAAAATAACGCATGTACATCCAGCCAATCTGGTACTGTAAAAAAAAGTTGATGTTATCGCCCATTGTTGGCTTACCGCTCCATTCGCCTGTTTTTGGGTCTTTGCCAAGCCCTGCAAAGCTTGCGTAATAATCTGCATGGCCCTGCTCATTACTCTGGTCCCACATTCTCGGGAAAATATGCTTGTCTTCATCCGCATAAGTAGTTTCTACACTACGGCCGTTCTTTACGTATTTATCTTTCCCTTTAATATAAGTATCAATGTATTGCTGGTCGGTTGGTTGGGCGGTAAAATCTTGCCCTATGGTCAATGGGTAATCACCGTATTGCTCACGGGCTAAATACCCCACTAAGTTTACAGGGTTATCTACATTGTACATATCTATTGCAGTATCTGCATTGCTGCGTATTAGCGTAGTAAAATAACTTGTATAGCCTAACAGCATAAAAGTAAAGCTCCAAATGCCCAGCTTTAAAAAGTTCCAGTTGTTTTTATTGGCAATCCGCAGCCCAAAATAAATAAGCACGGCTACCATCACAAAGAAAAATGCAAAGCCGCTAAAAAAGGGCAGCCCCAAACTATTTACAAATAAAATGTCAAAATTACCGGCACCCTTAATGGTCCATTGTATCACTGCTTTTTGAATGATGCCTGTTATAGCACAACCAATAATAAACGCAAAGAAAATACCCCACTTGGTAGTCTTGTATCTTTTAAAATAATAAATCATTACCATGGCTGGTATGGTAAGCAGGTTTAACAAATGTACCCCTATCGATAAGCCCATCAAATAAAATATCAGTATCAGCCATCTGTCTGCTCCGGTAAAATGACCGGTAATGCCCAGCTTGTTTTCTTCCGTAACGGCAGATTCCCACTTTACCATTGCCCAAAATACAAGGGCGGTAAAAAAAGATGACAACGCATACACTTCGCCTTCAACAGCACTATACCAGAAAGAATCAGAAAAACAATAGGCAAGCGCACCAACTGCACCAGCAGCCACAATGCTCACTAATTGTCCGGTAGTTAATTCTTCGTTGCCTTTTTGCACCAGCTTTTTTGCGTAATGCGTTATGCTCCAGTATAAAAATAAAATAGTAAAGCCGCTTGCCAACGCACTCATTAAGTTTATGCCAGTAGCTGCATGGTGCTCATCAAACCACACCATAAATAAACGCCCTATCAAAACAAACAGTGGTGCCCCTGGTGGATGGGGTATTTGTAATTTATAAGCACTGGAAGCAAACTCGCCGCAATCCCACAAGCTGCCGGTTGCCTCCATAGTCATTATATACACCGTACAGGCAATGATACAAACAATCCATCCAGAGATGTTATTGACACGTTTAAAATTCATATAGAAGTTGGTTTATGAGTGGGCAAATATAAAACTATAGGACCATTGAAAGGCCGGGATAACATTTTTTTATGAATTTTGGCGTACAAAGGGTAAAGTTCGGCGTATAAAATGTTTGCTTGGCAAGGTTTTATTCTAAATCTTTGTAAAAATTTTAATTATGAAAAAGATAGTTTTTGTTGCCCTTGCAATAGCTGCGTTAAATGCCTCGTGCCAGCATATGGATGGGAGCGGCAATATAGTAACTGAAACCAGGCACACCGGTAATTTTACCGGCATTGATGCTGAAAGTTCTTTTGAGGTAGAAGTAAAAAATGGAACAGCTACAGAAATAGTTGTTGAAGCGGATGACAATATTATTAAAGACATAGAAACAGAAGTATCTGGCAATACTTTGCATATCAAGCTAAAAAATGGCTTTAGTTTTAGCAATGGGCACTTTAAAGTTTTTGTAACCGCACCTAATATCAATACCCTAAAAAGTTCAGGGGCGGCTACTATCAACATAAAAAATATTGTAAAAAACGATGATAAAATGGTGTTAGAAGCATCTGGCGCCTCCTCCATAAACGGTGAAATAAATTCGCCTGAAACCTCGGTAGATGCAAGTGGCGCTGCTGGCATAAATGTATCGGGGCGCACCCAGAAATATGCGGTAGAAGCATCAGGCAGCAGCAATGTAAAAACAGGGGAGCTAATGAGTGAAACAACTAAGGTAAATTCATCTGGCGCAGCGTCGGTGGGTGTTTATTCAAGCATAAGCCTTACGGTAGATGCTAGTGGCGCTTCCAATGTACAGTACAGCGGCGCAGGCAATGCGGTTATTAAAACGAGCGGTGCCGGCAATGCTACAAAAAATTAAAATAAAGTGTACTAATAAAAGCCTGTTACCATATTGCTACAGCAGGCTTTTGATGTAGTTTTCGGTAAATAAGTATGCAGGTACCAATAACTATGTTTTCTTTTTGAGCCGGCCAATACAGCAGCCATGTGGACCTTCATAGGCGTCGCACTCTTTTACATTAGTTCTTTATTGAGCTCTTCCTTAAATTGCTGCCTTATTTGTTTTTCGGGTACGGCAATCCATCCAAAAAATACTGGTTGTCCTAATTACTTCAAATAGAAAGTGCTGAACAACTTTAAATGCAAGGCGTCAAGAAATCAAAGGCTTCCCTGCCCTCCAAGGAGGGGTCTAAACCCAGCCTTCCTGTTATGGATATTTATATGCTGCATTTTTAAACCTCCGTAATGTTAATATCCTTTAAATTATAATACGCTAAGAACCCTCCTTTTGAGGGGGGGGGGCTTTTTACCTTATTTATAACAATTGAATTGTAATTTCACAACCGGATACACATCTTTAAATAAAAGTTACATGAAGCAAAACAATATTCTTCTCTTTACAACATTGCTGTTTGGTTGTATACTCTTTACATCCTGCAAAGAAAAAAATAATGAAGACCTTACCAACGAAGTAAATAAACAAGGCGCTGTAGAAACCGCCGTTACCGTACAGCATTTGGATAGCACCAACGATATTTTACTAACCAAGCATACCGTATGGTACAAAGGAAGTGTTATTAAAAATATAGAATACCGCGATACCGTGCCAGCCTTAGGTATTGAAAATACTACCGCCGAAAACAATGATGGCGATATTAAAAAAGTACAGGTAAAAAAAGATTACGAAATATTTATTACCGTGAAATAGTTTTATACAAATGAAAAAATCAAAAGCGATACAGCTTATTTTAATTACCGCCACACTGGCAAGCTGCGGCCAGCAAAAAAAAGAGCCAGAGTGGGGCAGTGGCAACAATACGTATGTGCGTGGCGATAGCACTGCGCCTTATGCACGCACGCACCATGGTACTGGCCTTATTGGCACAGCGCTTTGGTTCTATGCTTTTAGGCCTTACGGTAATTATAATAATGGCAATTACACCCGGGCAGGCTATTACTCCGGCGCCATACCCGGCAGGGCCAATGTTGGCACCAATGGTTTTAAAGGCAGTGTATCAAGAGGTGGCTTTGGCAGAAGTGGCTATAGCGTTAGCAGTTAATAATAGCTTCAATTTATCAATGTATTAATTGAAGCGTTTCGCCTTAAAACGGGCCATAAAAAAGCGCACAGCTCAATATCATTTAAAAGGATTAAGCATTTTGTTGGCAAACGCAGGGCTTCCCTACGGTCTTTCTATTTGCAGCCTTTATTTTTTTTGTTTCCTTTTTTTATCAAGAAAAAAAGAAAAATAGGGATTAACGTATATTACTATTGTGTTTGCGAACAAAATAGTAATATACTATCAATTAACCTTTGATAACACAACAACATTGGAAAGGATAAAAACAACTCCCCGCAATAACTGGCAAAAAGCAGTCGAAAATATAGGCTTCGGCTTTCACACAACCGATGTGCCTTACTGGGATGAAAGCGCGTATTATACTTTTACCATGGCAGAAGTAGAAAGCCTGGAAACCGCTGCCGCAAAGCTTTGGGAGCTATGCCTCGGTGCCGTGCAGCATGTGGTAGATAATAAATTGTACCCTCTTTTTAAAATACCCGAAAGCTATATACCTTACATAGAAAAAACCTGGAACGATGACCACCCCGCTATTTTTGGCAGGTTCGACTTGTGTTATAAAAACGGCAAAATAAAAATGCTGGAGTTTAATGCAGATACGCCCACCAGCCTCTACGAAGCCGGCATAGTGCAATGGTTTTGGCTGCAAGATTTTGATAAAACAAAAGACCAGTTCAACAGCATCCACGAAAAATTGATTGCTTACTGGAAATATTTAAAGCCCTTTTTAAATACTGGCGTAATACATTTTACCTGCCAAAAAGAAACACTGGAAGACCTTACTAACGTAGAGTATATGCGTGACTGCGCCATACAGGCAGGCCTTGAAACCAAGCTGGTATTTATAGATGATATAGGGTGGGATAGCGATACGCAGGAGTTTGTGGATATGGAAAACCAGCCCATCAAAAACATTTTTAAGTTATACCCGTGGGAGTGGCTTGCCCACGAACAGTTTGGCAATAATATTTTACTAGATGTAAACCAGGCATATTGGATTGAGCCTGCCTGGAAAATGCTATTATCCAACAAAGCCATACTGCCTGTTTTATGGCAGCTATACCCCGAATCGGAATATTTATTGCCCTCTTTTTTTACCGATAATGGCATGGCAGATTATGTAAAAAAACCCATCCTATCCCGGGAAGGCGCTAACATAGCCATCATAAAACATTACGGCACGGTAGAACTTACAACAGGCGAATACGGCGAAGAAGGCTTTATTTACCAGCAGCTTTTTGAATTGCCCGATTTTGACGGTAACTACCCCGTTATTGGCAGCTGGGTTATAGGCCAGGAACTTGCAGGCATGGGCATCCGCGAAGCGAAAAGTTTAATTACTAATAATACCAGCAGGTTTGTGCCACATTTAATTGGGTAGGGTTTGGTGTTGAGCAAAGCTGGTACTCGCTCTGTTACAATTTGTAATATATCGGATAAGCTGCCCACCCGCTTTGTTATAATTCATCCTACAACAGGTATTTCCATCATCAGGCACCTAATATAATTTTAAACCTTCTATAAAACCATAACCAAAATATAGCTTTGTACCTTTACAGAGTAAAATTGCAAAATAAATACTATGGAATTTGTTGATTATTATAAAATTTTAGGCGTAGAAAAAGACGCTTCGGAAGAGGATATAAAAAAAGCCTACCGTAAGCTGGCAAGAAAATTACACCCCGACCTTAACCCCAACGATAAAGAAGCTAACAAAAAATTTCAGCAGGTAAATGAAGCTAATGAAGTTTTAAGCGACCCTGAAAAAAGAAAAAAATACGAGCAGTACGGCAAAGACTGGCAGCATGCTGACCAGTTTGACCAACAGCGCCAGCAGCAAAGGCAACAAAGGCCAGGCGGGCAGCAATTTGCTGACCAGGGCGAAGGTGATTTTTCCAGCTTCTTCGACTCGCTTTTTGGTAACGGAGGAAGCAAAAGCAGGCAAACAAAATACCGTGGGCAAGATTATAACAGCGAACTGCAACTAACCCTGGTTGAAGCTTTAGAAACACACCAGCAAACTATTACCGTTAATGGAAAAAACTTGCGCATTACCATACCTGCAGGCATTGAAACCGGGCAGGTTATAAAACTAAAAAGCCATGGCGCACCCGGCGTAAACGGCGGCCCGGCAGGCGACTTGTTCATAACTTTTGTAATTGCCAGCAACCCTACTTTTAAACGCACGGGCAACGACTTATATACCAATGCCTCCATAGATTTATATACCGCTTTGCTTGGTGGAGAAACTACTATTGATACACTTACAGGAAAAGTAAAATTAAAAGTAAGCCCCGAAACACAGCACGGTACTAAAATACGGCTAAAGGGCAAGGGCTTTCCATTATATAAAAAAGATGGCGAGTTTGGCGACTTGTATGTTACCTACGAAGTAAAACTGCCTACCAACTTAACCGATAAACAAAAGGATTTAGTAAAAGAATTGCAGGAGCTTAAATAATATTGTATGCTAACAACAGACATGATTGCAGCCAGTGAATTTTGTATCTACCACAATATAGAGCTATCGTTTATACATTCTTTGAAGCACGCTGGTCTGATAGCTATTGTGGTAGAAGAAGAACTTACTTTTATACCATTAAATGAGTTGCCTCAGTTAGAAAAAATGGTGCGCCTGTATTACGAAATGGATATTAACCTGGAAGGCATAGAAACCATCACCTATTTATTGCAACGGATGAACGACATGCAAAAAGAAATGAAGGCCCTAAAAATAAAGATGGGGATTTATGAAGGCTAGCATCATTCCACGCCATCAATCTCATGTACTTCCCTTCTGTTAAAGTAGTCTAATTGCTCCTGAACGTGTGCTATATATTGAGCATCTTTATAAACTAACCATTCCTCCCGCAAGCCCATATAAATATTGAAAAGCTGCTTAAAATTCTGGAAAGGATTTTTAAAATTGATAGCATCTTCAAAACGCAGCCGAATACTATCGTCATCAATATTGGCAATAAAAACCCGTATCACTTTCATCGATTCATGGCTGCTCATGGCTTTAAAAGCAATGTATTCTTTGGCATTTTTTTTTAATTTTGTTTTTACATCTTTCCAAATAGGGTCATTTGTATCTCCCATCATCCGCAGCTCATCCGGATAA
>JAYVUJ010000154.1:0-3870 GCA_043788035.1 Ferruginibacter sp.
AATACCAGCAAGGCGATATACAGAAAACTAACCTCACAGGAAATTGAAGTACTTGTGCATAACCGCAATACATCTGATGACTGGGACCTTATTTTTGTATCGCAATCATTTAATGCAGAACTGGTAAAAAATTGTAAGTTTTATGGGCTGGTACGCATAGGCAACCTGGAGCCTCTTTACCTTGAATTTCATAACCTGCGTATGGCAGTAGGCTTGTACAACAGCACCATTATTAGCTGCGATTTTGGCAACAATGTTTGTATCGATAATGTAAATTACTTAAGCCATTATATTATTGGCAACGATGTGATGATTGCCAACGTAAACGAAATCGCTACTACAGATAAAGCAAAATTTGGCAATGGCATTGTAAGCGACGGAGAAGATGAAAGCCTGCGGGTATGGATGGAGCTGTGCAATGAAAATGGCGGCAGGCAAGTAATTCCCTTTGATGGCATGTTGCCCGGCGATGCCTATATGTGGAGCAAATACAGGACCGATGTCATTTTGTTGGATAAGTTTAAAGAATTTACCCAGCAAAAATTCGACAGCCAAAGAGGTCATTACGGAATAATTGGAGACCGTACCGTGATAAAGAATTGCCGTATTATAAAAGATGTAAAAATTGGCTCCGACGCTTATTTAAAAGGTGCTAATAAATTAAAAAACCTAACCATCAACAGCGATGCGGAACGTACATCGCAAATTGGCGAAGGCTGCGAAATTGTGAATGGCATTGTTGGGTATGGGTGCCGCATATTTTATGGCGTTAAAGCCGTACGGTTTGTAATGGCTTCTCACTCCCAGTTAAAATATGGTGCAAGGCTGCTCAACTCTTACCTCGGCAACAACTCTACCATCTCTTGTTGCGAAGTGTTGAATTCATTAATCTTTCCGGCCCATGAGCAGCATCATAACAACTCTTTTTTATGTGCTTCGCTGGTGATGGGGCAAAGTAATATCGCTGCGGGCGCCACTATTGGCAGTAACCATAATAGCCGCAGCCCCGATGGCGAAATTATTGCCGGGCGTGGCTTTTGGCCGGGCTTGTGTGTAAGCTTAAAGCACAATTCCAAGTTTGCATCTTTCACCATTTTAGCAAAAGGCGATTATCCGGCAGAGCTTAACATACCCATACCTTTTAGTTTAATAAGCAACGATGTAAGCAACGATAAATTAGTGGTTATGCCCGGCTATTGGTTTATGTATAACATGTATGCGCTGGAACGCAACTCCCGCAAATATGCAGATAGGGACAGGCGTACAGACAAGATACAAACGTTGGAATACGATTACCTGGCACCCGATACCATCAACGAATTATTCGATTCGCTTAAATTACTAAACGCCTTGCAGCCTAACCAAGAAGGCATGGCCATCACCGAAGGGTGGGAACATACTAGCCGTGAAACAGAAATAGTTAAAGTGCCGCAATCTATTGCGCTGTTTAATGAATTGATACGTTACTATGGAATTATGCAAGTGATGGAGCATTTTATAGACAATAAGTTTAGCAACTTTGAGGATTTAAAAAAAACATTGAGCGCCAAAGTACAACGCAGCAACTGGCTTAATATTGGCGGGCAATTAATACAACAACCAGAAGTAGAAAGCCTGAAAAGGAACATTAGGGCAAACAAAATAAAAAATTGGCAGGAAGTACACGGTTTTTATAGAAAACAAGGGGAGTGCTATTATCAGGATAAATTAAACCATGCGTACACTTCTTTATTAGAAATTTTATCCATCACCCCAAAACAATTTACAGCAGCACTTTTTACACAATTGCTGCAGGAAGCATTAGCCACCCAAACATGGATGTGCAAAGGCATTTACGAAAGCCGGGCAAAAGATTACAGCAATGCATTTAGGCAAATGGTGTATGATACTACTGAAGAAATGAACAAAGTTGTCGGCAGCCTGGAAGACAATTCTTTTATACAACAACAGGTCGGCAAATTGGATGAATTTAAAAAACAAGTCAAGGCCGTAACAAAAAAATTAAAACCATAAAATATACTGTGAAGAAACTTATTATTGCCGCTGTATTAATTATTATAAGCGCCAATTTATTTGGGCAAACCGTTGCAGAAATGAAGAAGGTACTGGATACTACATCAGACCCGATTGGCTACATTAAATACCGCTTAAAGAAAAAATATAAAATAGATACTGTTGCCGTAATTAGTAGTTCTTCTTTTTTAGGGCTGGCAGACAGCCTTGCTTATAAAGGAAAGGTAGGCAAGGTGTATGGCCCATGGAAGAATGCCAATTACCTCATAAAAGTAATAGCAAAAGTGCCTAATACTTTTTATCATGTAAGCCATATTTTGCTGGATACCGTATTGTTTAAAAAGAATTTTGCGGATACATTATCGAGTACCATCATCAAAAAAATACAATCTGGCAGCAGTAGCTTTGCTGATATGGCCAGTACCTATAGTGCAGACAGGGGCTCATCCCGCAAGGGTGGCGACCTTGGCTGGTTTGTACGGGGTGCTATGTTGCCGCAGCTGGATGAAGCAATAGCCAAACATAAAAAAGGCGACATATTTAAAGTGTGGGCGCCCGGTGGCTTACACATTATTACAATAACAGACAGCCCTAAACAAGACAATGGCTATGCTTTATTTCTTCGGGTATTTTTATAAATTATTTTGGTAAAGATTATATACGTCAATCCATATTTATAAGACAAAATTATACCATGAAAGCAATACAATACAGAGCCTTTGGCGATTCCAGCGTTTTACATTTGACCCAGATAGATAAACCAACGGTAAAAAAAGATGAAGTGCTGGTAAAGATAACCGCGGTAACTATTAACCCGTTTGATATAAAAGTAAGGTCAGGTAATATGCAAGCGGCAATGCCCGTACAACTGCCTTATTTGCCTGGCTCAGATGCCGTAGGTGTTGTTGAAGCTGTTGGCAGCAAAGCTACACGGCTTAAAGTGGGCGATGAAGTTTTTGCAACTTCTTATGGCGGTACGTTTGCAGAATTTGATGCTATTAAAGAAGCACAGGTGGCATTAAAGCCAACCAACATTTCAGCCAATGAAGCTGTATCGCTGGCTATTCCCATTGCCACTGCTTATACACTTTTAATAGAAGATGCACAATTACAAGCCGGGCAAAAAATACTGGTACATGGCGCCGGCGGCGGCGTTGTCGTATCATAGTGCAAGTGGCAAAGGCATTAGGTGCTTATGTTATAAGGTACCGCATCGGGTGCAGGCGTTGCTATGGTTAAAAACTTAGGTGCAGATGAAGTGATAGATTATAAAACACAAGACTTTACCCAACTGGTAAAAGATGCAGACATTGTAGCAGACCTTGTAGGTGGCGAAACCCTTGCAAAATCTTTTAGCGTATTAAAAAAAGGCGCAAGTTATTAAGCGCAGTAATGCCTCCAGATGCAGGCCAGGCAGAAAAATTTGGCGTTATGGCAAAGATGGTACAGTCAAGCCCATCATCAAAAAAATTAGATTTTGGTAAAAAATTAGTTGAAGAGGGAAAGATAAAACCACAGGTTGCTAAAATTATGAAGCTGGAAGAAGCAGCGGCAGCACAGGATTTGGTAACAAGCGGCAGCGTAAATGGAAAGATAGTACTGGAAATAAATTAAGGCACAATAATAAAAATTTAATAGCAAAAAGCCGGTTTAAACACTATTGATGGTTTAAGCCGGCTTTTTGGTATTTTAATCCGACTGGTATTAATACCCACCCTTGTTGTAAATATCTACAAATAAAGTAATGGTATCTTTTGTGGTGGAAGTTAAAAAAACATACTTATCCAATCTGCCTAATTTACCATTTAAAGGGAGTCCTGTAAAGCGGTTATATAACTTAATGGCAGCATCTTTGTG
>JAYVUJ010000155.1:0-3378 GCA_043788035.1 Ferruginibacter sp.
GCCTGAAAATAATTACCTGCATCGGCAACAGGGCACCATTTGTTAACCAGCCAAAAATCGCTTCTTTTTAATAAATTAAATAGCAGGCTTATTATAAAAGAATGAAAACTAAATAATAAGATGGGCTTAAGTATGTCGGGCTGCAGGCTGCTGAAAGAAAATAGTATTTTTTTTCGTAGCATAGTAATAGTTAAAACAAGCGCTGAAAAAAAAGACGAGGATAAATAAACTGCTATGTAGGTGTTAAAACTTATAGCCCCGTTAACCCAGGGCATTTTTGGCAATAATAAAATAAGGATAACAGTAGTGCTGCAGGCTACCAGGTTAGGTACTTTGTTATTATGCTGCGTAAAGTAGATAGAACTTAAAAAGGTAGTAAGCATTGCCCCAAAAATATAGGCAACTAAAAAAAATTGGTTGTATCCCAAATGTAGTTGCGCCGAAAAAAAGGTAAAGAAGATAAGAAATATACCCGCCCCCATGGCACTCCAAACAACGCTTATGCTAAACAGGTGAGAGGTACTTATTTCTTTTCGGGAATTAAAAAAACTGATACCACTTTCTAGCCCGATGCCTAGCAGCAGTACTATAAAAAAAAGGTTATTGAGCAGGTAATAAAAATTACCGCTTTGACCTGCGCCAAGTTGGGTAACCAACATAACATTATATGCAAATGCTAATAGTACATTACAGCCCCTCCATATAATGCCCGATAACAATTGTTTTTTAAAATGGCTATCGATAATGGGCTCAGCGATGGGCATGTATTTATGCAGCTTAATTATGGATGATTCGGTTACTGCACATAAGGCCATATGCATCTATACAATTTGTACAAGCTTCGGGTAAATTTTTGCCTAATTGATGTGCTTCCCGAAATGCTTTAAAGGCTGGCTTTCTGTAAATTTCTATAGGTTCATCTTTAAATATATTCCCAAAAAGCATTGGTCGGTTTTGTAAGGTATTTCCCCACAAGGTAAAAGGTGTAGTTACGCCCAAAAAATCGCAAGGTGCTACATTGCCATTAATATCTACAAAAAATGTTTCTACCGCCTGGCAACCTAATTTCTCTGGCTTAAGGCGAGGGATACTAATTATTTGCCCATTTTTTTTTGCGTTGGCCACAGCAAGCTCAAAAAGCTTATCAGCCACTGCATTTCCTTCTTTAGTATATAGCTCCAACCCTTCCAGGTCTTTAGTAAAAGTTAATAGGTTGCTTACATAAATTTGCTTTACTCCTAAGGCATTTACAAAATTTACATATTCCGGAAGCTCGGCAATATTGTTGGCATGTGCAACAAAAGTTACCGCAACTTTATCCTTTAAATTTGATTGCTTAAAAAGCTTGATAGTATCTACTATTTTTTCAAAACTAACTTCGGTCTTAAAATCCTCTACCGTTTTTTTTGTGTATCCATCTAAAGACATATTGATTTCAGAAACTGGATATTTGCATAGCATATCAATTTTTTCTTGTGTAATGAGCATTGTATTTGATAAAAAAGGAAATTGTACAGCAGGGTTTATGCTCAGCACCACATCCATCATTTTAAACAAATTCTTATTCATTATTGCCTCAAAAGTTGAAAAAGTAATATAATTTGCTTTTTGTAGCATTGGACGCAGCCGCTCTGCAAACAACACAAACTCTTCAAACTTCATTATTTTAGTAATGCCATCATGTATGTGGTTTTGATAGTCGTTAATAAAGCAGTGCTTGCATTTTAAATTACAGGCACTTACGGTTTGTATGCTAATAGCGTAAGGGAAATCCTGTACATATTTTTTTATCCCAAGCAGTACTCTTTGCTTTAGCTTAGTTTTGGGTAAGTACCGTAATTTTTTAAAAAATATTTTAACTGGTGTTAACATTATGCGTAATTAAGTATTATTAAAAAATTAGGCAAATTTAAATAAATTGTGCGAAGCGAATTATAATATAATCAACGCACCGTAATTAAATATACCCCACTTTATGGCATTACCCAGCAAAATCAGCACAAAGGCAACAGCACAAATAAATACAGGTTTCGGCACCAACTCGGCTGATTATGGCGGCCGCTTTGTTAATAAAGACGGCACGCCTAATATGGAAAAACGAGGAGTTAATTTTTTAGAGCGTATTAGCTGGTACCATACGTTGCTTCAACTTTCGCGGGGTAAATTTTTGCTCTTAATTTTTTCGTTTTACATTATTGTAAACCTTGTTTTTGCACTTATTTATTACGCCATCGGCATACAGCATCTGGAAGGCATAAAGGCACACAACCTTACTGAAGAATTATTTGAGGCTTACTTTTTTAGTGCCCAAACTTTTACAACAGTAGGCTATGGCCGCATTAGCCCAATTGGCTTTATAACCAGTACTGTAGCGGCTTTTGAGGCATTAATCGGCTTGCTTAGCTTTGCCATTGCCACCGGTTTGTTCTATGGCCGTTTTTCTAAGCCAAAAGCTTACCTGCGCTTTAGCAACAATGCCGTATTAGCACCCTATAACCAAGGGTTGGCCATAATGATGCGGGTGGCTCCCTATAAAAATAATAGCCTGCTAGATGCTGAAGCTACCATGACAGCCGGCATAATACTAACCGCCGAAAATGGCGTTTCCAAAAACAATTTCTTTTCATTAGAATTGGAATACGCTAAGATAAATTCGCTCACATTAAGCTGGACAATCGTTCATCCAATAACTGAAAAAAGCCCCTTTTATAAATTTTCTCCCGACGATTTTGCAAATACCAAAGGAGAAATATTTGTGTTTGTAAAAGCGTTCGATGATATGTTTAGCAATACCGTGGTGTCCCGCACCTCCTACACTTTGCAGGAAATGGTTATAGGTGCTAAATTTGTACCCATGTACCACCGCGACAATGCAAAAGAAAAAACCATACTGGAGCTTAATTTGCTTAATACTACCGTTGCTGTTGATATAAGTAATTTATTTAACACAGAAAAATTGGAGGGCTAAAAAAAAGTATAATTTACACTATGTTTTACCTGGACGCCCCTTCGGCCGGGCTATGCACTTCAATCGTTTTTGCGTGCGGGCCGACAAAAAAAAGGATTTCCGTTTCTATGCCTGGCGCTTCAAAACCAACAGGATTAGCGGTTTATGGTAACCTATTGTGCAATGTTTTAAAATGTTTGCAATAATAAAGGCTTACACTAAAAACTTTCTATCTTTGCGGCGAAAAATTAACAATATGAACAACAGGACATTCACCATGATAAAACCGGATGCAACTAAGAAAGGCAACACCGGTGCCATTTTAGAAATACTAAATAAGGCAGGCTTTAGGATAGCAGCATTAAAAATGCTTCACCTTTCTGCTGACAAAGCAGGCGAGTTTTATGCAGTGCATAGAGAAAGGCCTTTTT
>JAYVUJ010000156.1:0-3019 GCA_043788035.1 Ferruginibacter sp.
TTTCAGATGGCCATTGCTTATTGGCTAAAAAGCCGGTGATACCCAATTGGCCCAGTGCCTGCATACAAAGCCACTCGGTACCCGTTTCCTTTATATCCTTGTTTTCGATGCTGTCTGTATCCACCCGCTGAAAGTCTTTTCCCGCAGCTATATCAAGGCGTTGCTTTTATTTAATGATGGCAAAAAACTTTTGGGCAAGGGCTTCAATTACCGCATCGGATCAACCAAACAAACTTTGCTTTCCGGTATAGCTAAGCTTTACCAATTCACCGATACGCAAGGCAAGTGATTTTTTTTGATCTGTCTCGGGCAACTCTTCCAGCGTGCCCAGGTGCAGGATGGTTTGATGGCGCACGGTATCATCAATACGATAGCTTTCACATAACCGGTAGTGCATTTTTCGCTCACCGGTAGTTTTTATCGCCTTAAAAATAACCTTCAGAAATATGCCCAAAGCTATTGGTACTTCAACCAATAAAAGTCATAACCTACGGGGTTTACAATGACTTTTTAAAAAAAGTGCTATTGAATGTCAAGTAGTTACAAAATTAAAAATGGCTAAAAGTGCCTAGTTTAACAGTTTTAAAGCAAAATTTAACATTTGGAAGCGTGGAAGCTGCAATGTGGGTTAAGTAATGGCCTTTGGTAAACATCAGTAGGGTAAGTATTATGCATTGTATCCACATGGGGTATATGTGCCGGACATGCAAGTTCCGAATAAAAACTCGCCGGGTTAAGATGGATTTGGACAATGTCTATTTTATGGGTGTATAAAATTTCTTTAAAATCATTTACTAATTGTGTAATATCAGTTATCCCTTTGTAATTTAAAAAATGGACTCTAACTTTTTTATCCAATCTATGTAACAAATAGGCAGGAAACTTAAAATAAGCAAGATGATTTTGTACATGTTCACACAAACCTCCGGGGGAAAGTGAATTGGTGAGCAAAATTTCTGCTCCACCCATTGTCATAGAATTGATTACGTGTAAGATTTCTATAGAAGAGACTAATTTTAATCTACTACAGTTAGGTAACTTCACGCTCAAACGCAAGCTGGTGAAGGCATTAAATAAAAAATGCTAGAAAAATTAAACATTGGCCGGTAAGAAATCCGCGTTGTTTGAGCCCGGAAAAGTTAACAAATAATGTAGAGAGTGGCGACGTCCGCCACTTGTACGATGATTTTAGGACAACGTTAAATTTTTCAGCCTTTTTATTTAATTCCTTGGTTTTGTTTGTTATTTTTTTTCAAGAAAAAAAGTAAGCAGCAACCAGCTAAAACGTATAGCAATGGCGCTTTGAGCATAAAACCCTTAATCTGTAATATATTACCAATATTTTGATGATTAAAGTCAATTCCTTTGCTTAATTCATCATATCAATTATACTTTTTGCATAATTTTTTACATCCTTTTTATAATCGTAATTGATTATAGATGGTGTTCCATTTTGTAATAATTTTTTCATGGCCTTAACCAATTCTGATATATCATTTGGCGCAAAAAAATGGACATTTTCAGATATTTGTTCTTTATGAACCTCTAAATCTGATAAAATAATATATTTTCCTAATAATTTGGCGTCTTCAACTGTGGTATTCCAGCTTTCAAAAAAGGATGGTTGTATAATGGCGATACTATTATTCATCAAACTCAATTGATCTTCCCTGGGTATTAATCCTAAAAAATAAACATTATTTGCAAGTTGATTTTCGGTTACATAAGTCATTAAACCTGCTACATAATTTTTACTTTTATCCGAACTTACTTTTTGGTTCCCTGTAATAACACATAGCAAATTTGGGAATTCCTTCTTTAATTCGTTAAGTGCTTTTAAAACTGCAATATGATTCTTATGAATCCAAAATTGATTGGAAACAATAAAATAAGGTCTATCTATATTATAAATCTTTTTTAAATCGGCGATATTAATATCTGAAAAATCAGGATGAGCCGTTGTAAAAGTCAGCTTGTGCATTCGGGATTGATGAAACGGAAAAATTTTATTAAAATCATCTACACACCATTGGCTGCAGAGTACAATATCGTGTTTGCCTTTAATTATTTTTAACTTTAAGTTATGGTGGACCCTTAGTTCTTTTTTAGAAAAGTTTTCAGGTAAATGATAAGTCTGCAAGTCTGCAAGCCATAGTAATTGCCTTTTTGTATTAATATCTTCACTAGGTATCACTAAACTTAAAACACCATCTAATGGCTCACCTGTATACGTTTTTGCGTTAATCAAATTAAATTTAGGCCCATTAATAATATTTCTATAAATCCTATTAATAGCTCGTGCCCAAACAGGCAAATATTTAATGGGTACTATTTGCAAATATGGATAATCAATTTTTTTTATCATCTCAATGGGCGCATCCGGCGAAACAAAAGCAAACACTTCAGGTTTATCTTCATCCGGCAAATTGTTTAATGCATTAATAATATTCATAAAATATATTACTGCACCGGTTGCGGTAGCATAAGCAATATCAAAGCGGATACCTAAACGTTTTCTTGTAACCATTGTATAGTTTGTTTTAAGCCTTGCTGAAAATTAGTTGCTGCAACAAAGCCCATGTTGGCAATAAGGCTTATATCTGCTTTCCAGTTAGAGGGATAGCCTGGGATGGCATTGCCGCTAAAGCTGATTGTTTTATGCGGGGCGGCTAATTGTACAAATTCTTTAGCCACCTCATTTATTTGCCTTTCTATGCCGCTTGCCACATTGTAGCATTCGCCTTGCATAGGTGCTTTTATAATGATTTTTTCAACAGCAATAGCAACATCTTCTACATAAATAAAATCCCTTGAATCGTTGCCCGAGCCTTGTAGCTCAATTTGGTTGCCGGGCAACATACATTTATTGTACAAATCATAAAAAAGCATTTTTTTTTGCCCGGGCCCATATACAGAAAATAAGCGGAGTGATGCTGCCTGCACATGGTAAAGCGATGCAAATTCTTTGCACATTTGTTCAGCAAAATATTTATGCCAGCCATAGGGCGAAACAGGGTTC
>JAYVUJ010000157.1:0-2119 GCA_043788035.1 Ferruginibacter sp.
CCCTCAGGAGATAGGGTTATGGTAGCCATTATAAAATACAATTCGGGGAATGTACAAAGCGTTCAATATGCTTTGCAGCGTATTGGTGTAGAGTCTATAGTTACAGATGATATTGAGACGATCCATAAAGCCGATAAAGTTATTTTCCCCGGTGTAGGGCATGCCCAATCTGCCATGCAATACCTGCGGGATAAAGCGCTGGATAAAGTAATTATTAATTTACAGCAGCCAGTGCTTGGAATTTGCCTTGGGCTGCAGTTACTTTGCAAACATTCAGAAGAAGGCGATACAGATTGCCTGGGTATTTTTGATACGCCGGTAAGGCTATTTACATCGCCAGCTTTGAAAGTACCGCAAATTGGTTGGAATAATATCTATCAATATAAATCTACTTTGTTTGATGGATTAGCAGAGGAAGCCTTTGTTTATACAGTACATAGCTATTATGCTGCGCTAAGTGAAGAAACGACAGCGGTAACAGATTATGTATTGCCATACAGCGCGGCATTGCAACAAAAGAATTTTTATGCAGTCCAGTTTCATCCTGAAAAATCGGGTACAGTTGGAGAAACAATATTGAAAAACTTTATCCAGTTACCATGACCATAATACCCGCCATCGACATCATTAACGGAAAATGCGTACGCCTTACCAAAGGCGATTTTGCACAGCAAAAAGTATATAATGACAATCCCGTAGAAGTAGCTAAAATGTTTGCTGATGCAGGCTTACAGCGATTACACATTGTAGATTTAGATGGTGCTAAAGCCGGTAAGATAATTAACCTTGCTGTATTGGAAAAGATAGCAGCGGCAACAAGCCTTACCATTGATTTTGGCGGCGGCATAAAAAATATAACTGACGTGGGCAACGTGTTTAACGCAGGTGCAACAATGGCAACTATCGGCAGCCTGGCAGTTAAGCATCCAGAATTGCTGGAAGAATGGCTGATAGAGTTTGGAGCAGATAAATTTTTAATAGGAGCTGATGTATTGGATGAAAAAATAAAGATCAGCGGCTGGCTGGAAGATAGCGGCATAAATATTTTTGATTTTATAGGCAGGATGATTGGCCTTGGCGCCATTAATATTTTTTGTACCGACATCTCCAAAGATGGCGTAATGCAAGGCCCATCTATTGAATTATATAAAACAATCATTGATCAGCATCCTGAAATAAATTTAATAGCAAGCGGTGGGGTAAGCAATATAGCCGATGTGCAGGAGTTAAAAACTATCGGCTGTAGCGGTGCCATCATCGGTAAAGCCATTTATGAAGGAAACATAACTTTACAGCAACTAATAAGTATCAATTAAATGCTTACAAAAAGAATTATACCATGCCTTGATATCCGTGATGGACGAACAGTGAAAGGCATCAATTTTGAAAACATACGTGATGCTGGCGACCCTGTAGCACTCGCCTTATTATACTCCCAGCAAGGTGCTGATGAGCTTGTCTTTTTGGATATTACGGCAACGGTTGAAAAAAGGAAAACATTAATCGAGTTGGTAAAAAGGATAGCTGCTAACATCAATATCCCGTTTACTGTTGGTGGTGGCATAAGCGCTGTAGAAGATGTAGCAGTGCTGCTGCAACATGGCGCCGATAAGGTTTCTATCAATACAGCTGCATTTAATAATCCCGGCCTGATAAAAGAATTGAGCAATCGTTTCGGCAGCCAGTGTATTGTACTGGCGATTGATACTAAAAAAGAAGCAGATGGAGAATGGTATGTATATTTAAATGGCGGGCGAACAAAAACCGATACTAAAACTATTGATTGGGCAAAGCAAGCAGTGGCTTTAGGGGCAGGAGAAATTTTACTTACGTCAATGAATAATGATGGCACAAAAGCTGGTTTTGCCGTGGATATAACGTCGTTGCTATCCAACCAGCTTTCAGTACCAGTAATTGCTTCGGGCGGTGCCGGCACCATGCAGCATTTTAAAGAAATTTTTGAAGATGGCAACGCAGATGCGGCTTTAGCTGCCAGCATTTTTCATTATAAAGAAATAGGGATCCCTGCATTAAAAACCTACTTATTAGCGGAAAAAATCAGTATCCGATTATGACAATAAATTTGCCTTTTATCTCAATTGGAGCCATTGCCGCCATT
>JAYVUJ010000158.1:0-4592 GCA_043788035.1 Ferruginibacter sp.
CCACTGTATTAGTTCGGACAAAAAAAGAAACGTTTCAATTTTTATAATGTACAATATAAAAATTGCACTTTATTTTTATAACGGTTACCTTTTAATTTGAAGCTATGTTAGCCAGCAAAACCTGGCTGGTTATACTGTTTCGTCTAATATCGGTAATAGCTCCATCAGGTTATTAATAATAAAATCGGGGTTGGCAGATGTCAATTGCTCCAACGTATGCGCACCTGTTGTAATACCAATATTAAAATGGCAGCCAGCATTTTCGCCTTCTTCAATATCAATGATAGAATCGCCTACTTTTATTACTTCGTCGCCATCGGTAATGCCAAATTGGGCCATTGCCAGTAATATCATATCTGGCTGCGGGCGGTTGTTAGTTACATCCGTTGCCGTAATAAGCCCATCATATTCAACGCCTTTTTGCCATTTTAATTTATTGATCAGCGACTGTGCCGTCTCTACATTATAACCGGTGTTTAATATTACCAGTATATTTCTTTTTTTCAGTTCTTTAAAAAGATCCGCCGCGTTATCCTGCGGCAAAATTTCCAGCGTATCGTAAGCAGTAGCCAACTGCCCAATAAAAACCTGGTATATTTTATTGGCAAGTACGGTATCTTCAGTTTTGGCAAATACCTGTAAAATACTTTTTATAGCCTGCAGTTTTTCTTTGCCTGCGCCTTGTTCCAAAACCTGGTCCAACGTAAAATCAAAGCCGGCTTCGTTTATAGCTTTGCGTAATGTTTTGTACACTACATTATCTTCATTTACCGTTGTGCCGGCCATGTCAAAAACAACCATCTTTATCATGCTATCTATTTTTTAGTTTGTGTGATAATATTTTATTCAATTTAAAGCAGGTTCTCAGATTAAATCCTGCTATCTTTTCCGTCTATTTGATATTGCCAATAAATTTTACCACTTCCTATTAGCGTACTACTTTGCGAATCTGCGGCAAAAAATAAGATGTTGCGAATCTTAATTACTTTCGCCGCTTATTTTTATGCCAACCCTAACAGGCTTGCTGTTGCTGGCAAATGCAAAGGCGTCAACAATTTCTTCCAGGGGATATTCTTTTTCAATCAATGCGTCAAAAGGATATTTTAAATAATTATTTTCTATAAAAATAGTGGCTTTCAAAAAATCCTGGTAATTATAATTATGCAGTCCGCGTACCTGTAATACTTTCCTTACTATTTGCTGCGCATCTACCTGCACCGGTTTATCGGGAAACACGGCACCTATCCAAACGGCAATGCCTCCAACTGCTAAACTATCAATGCCCGCTTTCATAGCCTGGGGGCTACCCGTCATATCAAAAACAACATCCGCATCCTGCCATGGAAAAGGTGCGCCTTGTTCCGGAAAAGCATATACATGGCTTGCGCCGAATTTTTCTCCCCAAACCAAACGGCTGGTATCAGTATCTATCAGCCCTATCCTTGTGGCGCCAGCTTCTTTGCACATGGCTACGCAAGATAATCCTAACAGGCCTGCACCATATATCAAAATTTTTTTACCGGTTAAATCTCCGCTAACCCTTAATGCGCCCATAACGGTGGAGTGCGCACAACTAATGGTAGCAGCTACTTTAAGGGGTATTGAGGTAGCTATTTTTATAAAAGCGGTATTGGCGAGCAGCACACAATAATGGGCCAGCCCGCCATTAAATACATCATCGCCCTGTGCCAACGCATGTCCGTATTTAAAAAGATGCTCGCTTTTCTGCGGCATATCTTTTCTTGGTGCCGCAACATTTTCCGGCACGGCAAAAATAGACCAGGTCACCCGGTCACCTATTTTGATGGTATCTCCACGAAGGTCTTTACCGGAATGCGCAGGGTCAATCCATAAAATATCGCCCACTATCTCGTGCCCCAAAACTACCTGCGCAGGCTCACTGCGCCTGCCACAATAAGTGTGAATGTCGCTACCACAAAGGGTTGTATATAAGTTGCGTATTAATATTTCACCAGCCTTTATAAACGGTACCTGCCTTGTTATAAATTCAAACGGTAGTCCTGCACCATTAAATACGGCCGCTTTGCCCGAAGGAAAGTTGGGTAATGGGTTGTTCATTCTTTTTCAATTTTATTTTAAAATACCAATGGCAATATAAAGTGATAAGCCCTCCAAATACACCAAGGTAAATGCAGGTGCGTAAAAATATATGTAAGATAGATTCGCCCGGTGGTACTGCATACTTAAAAAACATCAGTATAATATAACCGGTATAACCAACAGCGTCTACCAGGTACATTAAAAACCCAATGTTGGCCCGCTCTTTTGTAATAGCGATCAATCGTTCAAATATAGTAGTGTGTATGGCCACGTAAGGGATGTACACACCTAGCCCAACCAGTACCATAAAAGAAAAATTGCCAAGCCCGAAATGGTACCCGCATGCAGCGCCAACTAAAGTTACAAAACCCGCTAAACTGGTTAATAAAGAAAATTGAAATGCTTTATAATGGTTCATGATTAAGATGCATAAGCCATTGATTGCTACTACGCCAAACGACACTAATAACTCCGATTGGGTAAACGTAGCCGGTGTTTGCGCATAGCCGAGCCCGCTCCATAATTCAGGGGCAAAATCTGCACGAATGCTGCGCAACAGCGTAACAAATAAATATACAATGGTAATGCCCACAAGCCCTGGAGCATATTTTTTAAAAAAATCCCAACGAGCCTTTGCTAGCATTGGCGAACGCTTGCTCCTAAGCACTATATCTGCGGGTGATGGTGGCGGTACCTGGCTTAGCATTACAATAAAAATAAGCGTTGGTGCCATAAATAGTACGCCAGCAAAAAAAGGCATCCAGTTTTCGGTAACGCCGTAATTGAGCAGCATAGTACCTACAGATTTAGATACGCCATCCGACACGATAAAGCTGGCACACAGGCCTGCCACTAATAATTCTGTATTTTTTCGGCCTTCTAAAAAGCCTAGTATCAAACCAAAAATAACGCCTAATGGCAAGCCGTTTAATAACAGGCAGATGATGTTCCATGGGCGGGGTACTAAGCCAAAAAGCAGCAGCATTAATTCAGCGAAAGCTATTAGCCCCAGTATCATTTTTATGCGCTGGTGCGGCTTTATTTCCGATACTATCTTTATGCCTGCCCACTTGGCAATAACATAACCGGTGGTTTGTGCTATGATGAGCAAAAATTTATAATCGATACCAAAAAAATATTCATCCGAATAAGTGGCGGCGGTGTAGGGCTTACGAAAACCATACATGCAGAAATAAGTACCAAAGGCCGCAATGAGCGCCCATGCAGGATGTGATGCCAGCTTTTTTAAACTTGTTTTAGCTATAACCCTCTCCATGGTATTGCTTGTTATTTTCAGTATAAAAGGATAAGGCAATTTTTTTGGAAGAGATAAGTTTGATAAAAACATGCAGCCCTTTTAGCAGGCAAAGATTTTTATTTGAGGGTCAATTTACGCCTGTTAAGATAGTAAAGGGTTACCTTAACCTTATGCAATTGTTAAGTAATTGTTTCGTCTGAAAAAAAATAAAAGTAAACGCTACCTGCAGAGCAAGAGGTACAATAAAGGTTGAGTTGGCATAACCATCAAAAAAATGCTTAATCTCCTCGCCGGAGTTTTCAGGTTTTTTGGCGGCTCTTAACGTAATGCCAAAACTTGTATTAATGCCTGGATTATGTAATGAGCCACTTGTGATTAGTAAATAGTAAATCGGTATTAAATTTGTAGACTAACAAACCTAATTAGCAATCGGCATAAAATTTTGAGCGGAATCTTTCATTCTCTTTTCTTCTGCCTTTGCACGCTTTTTAAAAAAGCCACGGAGCAAAAAGTTGTGTTGCAAAGCCTCCATATTTTCATCAAGCTTTTTGGTGCCGCCCTGTAAATTTATCAACGTATTTTGTACGTTAGTACCCGCTCCATCATTATTAAGCAAAACCCCTACTGCACTTTTGCTGCTGTTAAGCCTGGCTGTGGTGGCGTTTAAGTTTTCAACAACAATATTGGCGCTTTTTGACATCTGGCTTAACTGCGCCGCTGTGCTTTTTAAAGAAGCAATAATAGTGGTGTCTGAAGCAATATCGTTTAAAAAATAGCCCTTATTATTTAGCTTTTTAGAAAATTCGGACAAGTTGGAGGTTAGTACCTGCGCATTGCTACCTGCTTTATTTAAAGAAGCCATCGCAGCTTGAAGGCTATTATTTATTGTAGGGTCATTCAATAGTTTTCCAATGGTGCCTTTTCCTTCCGTAAGTGCTTTGCTTACCACTTTTAAGTCGTTGGTTATCTCCAGTATATTTTTATTGTTGCTTTGCAAAGTCGACATCATTTCCTCGGTGCCAATACCATTTTCAACCGGTAAAGTATTGCCTTGGCTTATTTCGGGCGAAGCAGCAGTACCACCATACAGCACAATAATTTTGTTGCCTATTAAACCATCGCTGCTTAGTTTTACTTTGGTATCTTTCCTAATTTTCTTTTGCACGTCTTCTTCAATGCCAAAGCTTACCTCAACGCCATTTTGCACAAAGCTTACTTTTTTTACTGTGCCTATCTTTACGCCCTCGTACCACACATTGCTGCCTTTGGCCAG
>JAYVUJ010000159.1:0-7113 GCA_043788035.1 Ferruginibacter sp.
TATAAGAGCAAATAGTATTGGCCAAACGGCTTTAATTTATAGAATTAAGTGCTTCACCCTCAAGGCAATCGCTTTTAGAATTTTCATGTAATTGAATATAGGCTTATCGTTGAGGCTATGGCAGGATGGTCTGCCATATAAAAAAAATGACCACCAACCAGGCCTCACTACCTCAAAATTTCTTTACCGAAAGCTTTTCTACCTTGACAGCCCCCCGCCGGACATCCAAAGGCAACATTTTATATTCGCTGGAGGAATTACTTTTTGTAACAGTATCTGCGGCTATGTCATCTGGGCGGAGATAGCCGAATACGGGCGCCTGAAACAGGACTGGTTCCGCAAGATTTACCCTTATAAAAAGATGCCGTCGCATGATGCGCTAAGCGACCTGTTCAGCGCCCTGGAACCCAAAAAATTTGCGGAATGTTTCCTTAACTGGGTAAAGGGCATCGCCACAAGGACGGATAGCGAAGTGGTAGCGATTGATGGCAAGACGATCAGGGGCTTCGCAGCGCAAGGCAATAAATTCCCCCTGCATATCGTCACTGCCTTTTGCACCAAAAACAGGCTTACGCTAGGTCAGCAACCCGTGCCGGGCAAGGGCAACGAACTCACCGCGATACCACAATTGCTTGACTTGCTGACATTGGAAAATTGCATTGTAACCCCTGATGCCCTTGGATGCCAGAAAAATATTGACGAAAAAATAATCGATAAGAAAGCCAATTATATCTTGCAGGTAAAAAATAACCAGAAGGATTTAAGGGAGCAGGTGGAAGATATCTTCAACTCAAAAATTGCCAGGAAAACAGACTGCGCAATTAACCAGGGGCATGGGAGGATAGAAAAAAGAACCTGTGAAACAATATCGGATTTAAGCGGCTTGTACGATGCGCAGAGATGGGGAAGCCTGCACACCATCGTGCGCATAAAATCGGAAAGGACAATAAATAAAACGCTCGAAAAATCAACCGAATCCAGATACTATGTCAGTTCTCTGGGAGACGACCCAAAGCTGCTCAACAAATCGATAAGGAGCCATTGGGGCATAGAAAATAACGGGCACTGGAATTTGGATGTAATCTTTAAAGAAGACGGGCAATTGAAACGCAAAGGCAACAGTACCGAAAATTTTAACATGGTGAGCAAAATAGCACTGGCATTGGTATACAATGAAAAATCTACTGCATTCAGCAAGCCTATGAAAAGAATGAAAGCTAGCCATGACGATACTTTCAGGGAATTAATAATGAAAGTTTAAAAGCGATTGCCCTGGATTCACCCTTAAATACAAGCTATTAATGGCATTAAATAAAAAAGTGCTAAAAAAAATATACGTTGAGCGTCAAGAAATCAACGTTGCCTGCGCCCGGACTAGTTAACAAATTATTTATGGAATGGCGTCCGCCAGCTGGCGAATGATTTTAAGGCAGCGTTTAATTTTTCGACCTTTTTATTTTGAGCCCCGTCCGAACCGGTTATCCGGGCGGACCAGTGCGAACAGGTTCATCGGGGCGGGCTTTATTTTTTTTGTTACTTTCTATGTCAAGAAAAAAAAGTAAGCATAAACCAGCCAAAGCGAATAGCAATGTCAGTTTGAGCATAAAACACCCCATTCTGTTATTTTTAAGAATGCAAATATTGGTGTGTACTGAATTGGCACAGTACAACATATCCGACACGGTAAAAAATAAAAATGGGTAATTAAAATGTTTTTTACAAGGATACGCTGCAGTGGATATAAATCCTGACATACAAAACTAAATTCAATTTAGTTAAGCATCCGCCCTCATTCAAATACAGGATTAAGCTTCGCAATAAAGGAAGTTAAACCCTTTTGGGCTTCTGCAAGCGATTTCATTTTCTCAACGGTAAGCCTACCCGCGCTATCGTAAGTAAATTTATTCATAAACGTGTGGTTAAACCGCACTACGATAAAATTGCTTCCTGCCACGTAGCCAGAAACACCAGATGGTCTGCCAGATTTACTTTTGTAAGGTTTCATAAATTAATTTTTAATTTTAGAGATACGAGAATTAAAGGGCTTAAATATTGACAAAGGCAACTTTGAATTAAAACTAATTTTATAAAAAAAATAAAATAATAAACTAAAAAAAGATTGCCAATTTATACCACTAAAAAATAACTGGTACAAATCAGGCAAAACGTTTATTCAGGCGGGTTTTCCTCAAAAATTTCAATTGGATTTATGGCAACAATTATTGCGCCATGCTAAAACAAATAAGCAAATATTTGAGGATACTTTTGAATACTATTTACTTATAATTATAAATGCTACATTAGCATACCAATATGGTTGCATGCCTTTATATATTTGTCAGATTTTTTATAAATATCCAAAGCTATAATGTCGGACATTTCTGCCGTATTGGCAATATGTCAACCGAATTTCTTTACGTAAGCCATAAATTTTTAGTTACATGCAACAATATATTTTAGCATTAGACCAGGGTACTACGAGTAGCCGGGCAATTGTTTTTAATAAGCAAGGCGTCATTGTTTCGCTGGCGCAGAAGGAGTTTACGCAGATATTTCCGCAAGGCGGATGGGTAGAGCATGATGCCAATGAAATTTGGAGCACCCAGTTTGGCGTGGCTGCTGAAGCTATTACTAAGGCAGGGCTTACGGTTGAAAATATTGCTGCCATAGGCATTACCAACCAGCGCGAAACTACTGTTGTGTGGGACAACCAAACTGGCCTACCAATATACAATGCTATTGTTTGGCAAGATAAAAGGACGGCGGCATTTTGCGATTTATTAAAAGCTGATGGTACTGCCAAATTGATACAGCAAAAAACAGGGCTTATTGTAGATGCCTATTTTAGCGCCACCAAAATTAAATGGATACTCGATAATGTTGCCGGGGCAAGAGACAAAGCTAATGGCGGCAAATTATGCTTTGGCACAATTGATAGCTGGCTGCTATGGAACCTTACAAAAGGGCAGGTACATGCCACCGACATCAGCAATGCAAGCCGTACAATGCTGTGTAATATTTATACGCTCGATTGGGATGATGAGCTGTTGAAAATATTTGCCATACCCCGTAATATGCTGCCTGTAATCCGGAGCAGTAGCGAAGTGTATGGGCATACACAAAATATTTTAAGTGCACATAATATCCCAATTGCCGGCATGGCAGGTGACCAGCATGCAGCGCTGTTCGGGCAAATGTGCATACAGCCGGGCATGGTAAAAAACACTTACGGAACTGGTTGTTTTATGTTAATGAATACTGGCGAAAAACCAGTAATTAGCACTAATAATTTGTTAACCACTGTTGCGTGGCAGGTAAACGGCGTAACGCAATATGCACTGGAAGGAAGCGTGTTTATAGCAGGCGCCATCATTCAATGGCTAAGGGATAGCTTAGGCATTATAAAAACTTCTGCGGAAGTAGAGCAATTGGCCAGGAAGGTAAAAGATAGTGAAGGCGTTTATATAGTGCCTGCCTTTGCAGGGCTCGGCGCACCACATTGGAACCAGCAGGCAAGAGGTATTATTACCGGGCTTACAAGAGGCAGCAACTCGGCACACATTGCCCGTGCAGCGCTGGATAGTATTGCCTATCAAACAATGGATGTATTAAATGCCATGGAAGCCGATGCCGGCATTAGCATTAAAGAATTGCGGGTAGATGGTGGCGCTACAGTAAACGATTTGCTGATGCAGTTTCAAAGCAATATTTTAAACACCACCGTAGTGCGCCCGGTAATTACAGAAACAACTGCGTTAGGCGCCGCATATTTAACAGGGCTGGCAGTTGGTTATTGGCAAAATATGGAAGCAATACAAGACCAATGGCAAGCTGATAAAAAGTTTATCCCCGATATGGATAATGAAGAAAGAACTGCCATGACAAAGGAATGGCAACGAAGCGTTAGAGCAGCGAAAGCATGGGCGGAAGGTTAGTTAGGAGTTATAAATTTTGGGTAGTATAACTATTAAAAAGTTTTAGCCAAATAATAGAATAGTAGAAGTATTATTAATGATATAACCCTTAGAAACCAACATGATGGATAGGCAAAAAATGATTGCCCAATTAAACGATGTACCGCAATGGGACATGGTAATAATCGGTGGCGGTGCTACTGGCTTGGGGGGGGCTGTAGATGCGGCCAGCCGTGGCTATAAAATATTATTGGTTGAGCAGGATGATTTTGCAAAAAGCACCAGTAGCAGAAGTACAAAGCTGGTGCATGGTGGCGTACGTTACCTCGCACAAGGCAATATCAAATTGGTTAGGGAAGCCCTGCGGGAACGTGGTCTGTTATTAAAAAACGCACCCCATGTTTGCCACAACCTGTCTTTCATTATCCCCTCCTTTCATTGGTGGCAAAAATGGTATTATGGCATTGGTTTAAATGTGTACGGCGTAATGTCTGGTAAGCTTAGCCTTGGCAAAACTAAACTGCTTTCTAAAAAAACTACACAGCAACTACTGCCTGCTATTAGCACTAAAAATTTAAGCGGCGGCGTGCTTTACCATGATGGCCAATTTGATGATTCACGGCTGGCGATTAACCTTGCACAAACAGCGGCAGAGCAAGGCGCAACTGTTATCAATTATTGCAGCGTGCAATCATTTATAAAAACGAGTGCCCGCATTACAGGGGTGGTTATAAAAGATAGGCTGGCTGGCACAATTTTCACTATCAATTCAAAATCTGTAATTAACGCCACCGGTGTATTTACCGATGCTGTAATGGCAATGGATGATGAAAAGCACCTGCCGATAGTTTCCCCATCGCAAGGCGTACATATTGTTGTTGGCGATATATTTTTTAGTGGCCTACATGCTATGATGATCCCTACAACAGATGATGGGCGGGTATTATTCGCGGTACCCTGGCATGGCAAAGTTATAATAGGCACTACCGATACGCCCGTAAAAAATGTTGTTGCCGAACCCATAGCATTGCCCGAAGAAATTAATTTTATCATCAACCATGCCAACAGGTATTTAAATACCAACATTACTTACAAAGATATAAAGGCAGTATACGCCGGCTTACGTCCATTAATAAAAGTAAAAGGCAAAAAAGGTACTGCAATCTTACCAAGAGACCATACCGTAATTATTGCACAAAGTGGCTTAGTAACTATTACCGGCGGCAAATGGACAACCTACCGTACCATGGCGAAGCATGCAGTAGATAAAGCTGCAATTGAAGGCAAATTAACAAAGAAGGCATGTGTTACGGCAGCCCTGCACATTCATGGGTATATGGATAGCCTTAACAAGGATAGTGTATTGCTAGCCTACGGATCAGACAGCAGCTACATCAATCAGCTGATGGGTAAAAATCCCGCCCTTAAAGATAATATCCACCCGGCCTTGCCCTATAGTAAGGCTATGGTGGTATGGGCAGTACAGCAGGAAATGGCCATGACTGTAGAAGATGTACTTGCAAGGCGTACAAGGGCATTGTTCCTCGATGCAAAAGCCGCGATGGAAGCAGCACCGGCTGTAGCAGAAATAATGGCTGCAATAATGAATAAAGATGAAGCCTGGCAACAGCAACAAGTAAGCGAGTTTATTGCTATTGCTGATAATTATTTAGTACACTAACCTAACAAATACTTAATAATAAAATCCTTAAAAAATGACCCCTTTTATATCAGAATTTATCGGCACCGCTTTGTTGATTACTTTGGGAAATGGCGTAGTGGCTAACGTTGTATTACATAAAACGTACGGCCAAAGCAGCGGCTGGATAGTAATTACTTTTGGCTGGGCCATTGCCGTTTTTGTAGGCGTGTTTGTATCCGGTACAACTAGTGGCGCCCATTTAAACCCTGCCATAACATTTGCCCTTGCGGCTGTAGGCAAGTTCAGTTGGGCTAAAGTGCCGCTATACATAACCGCACAAATATTGGGTAGCATACTGGGTTCCTTAATAGTGTTTATTTTATACCGCAAACACTTTGATGAAACAGAAAACCCTGCTTCTAAACTAGCAGTTTTTTGTACCTCACCAGCCATCCCAAATACGCTTTACAATTTTTTATCGGAGTTTATCGGCACTTTTATTTTTGTACTGTGTGCCTTGTATATCGTTGCCTCTAAAAATAGTTTAGGCGCTTTGGATGCATTGCCGGTTGCCTTACTGGTGCTTGGTATTGGCTTAAGCTTAGGCGGCACAACAGGTTATGCAATCAACCCTGCAAGAGACATTGGCCCAAGATTATTGCATGCAATTTTACCTATGAAAAATAAAGGAAACAGTAATTGGAGTTACAGTTGGATACCAGTTATAGGCCCAATTGCAGGCGGCTTTTTAGCAGCCTTGGTTTACTCATTTATCTTTTAAGAAAAGCTTTGTATTGCTTATACAACAGCTGGTTAAAATTTAAGGTTAGCCGGCAAATATTTTGCAACCAATGTTTCGTAATAAGGTTTTAACTCAGCCCAGTTGGGTGGTGTTGGGTTTTTAGAGTATAAGTCATAAGGATTAAATAAATCTACCCACTTAAACATTTCATGGTCATGCTCATTCAGTAAGTGGTCGTAAGCATGCTCCTTGTGCTGCGCATAAAACGAATGGTAACGCAACATATACAACCCGGCTTCGGGCAAATAATCTTTTGCTATCTGATAAATATATTCATCATGCCCCCACGAAAGATGCACATTATCCAACCCACAGTTCGGCTCATAAATACCATACTTTGTATTGTACCGTGCATCGTTAAAATCAGGGTTATTTTTAAAAAATTCAGGAAAAACTATCTTATCAGAAAAGGCACATCCTACTGGAAACGTATCACCCACTACCGCCCATTGAGGCTCTCCAAAAAGGCAAAGCACTTTACCCAAATCATGCAGTAAGCCAACCGCTACCATCCAGTCCGGATGCCCATCCTTGCGTATCGCTTCAGAAGTTTGCAACAAGTGCTGAAACTGGTCAAGGTCAGTATCCGGGTCAGAGTCATCAACCAATTGGTTTAAAAATTGAAACGCATCCCAAACAGGCATTTCTTTTTTATTAAACTTTAAATAATTTGCTTTTTTATCCAGCACAAAATCGTAGCCCTGGTAAGTATGGTTAAGGCGGTAAAACTCCCGCACAGTATCTCTTTCAGGCGT
>JAYVUJ010000160.1:0-3191 GCA_043788035.1 Ferruginibacter sp.
CACCAATATCTGTAAAAACGCCGATGGTTACGCCACTGCCGGTAATTATAAAACTGTGTGGGTCAATTGCATCGTGTAATTTTGAAAATGCTGTGATCGCAAGACCGCCGATATGCACCGGCTGTTGCGCAACAATATAATGCAGCAATTCTTTTTTAAAATGAAGCCTGCCACGTTGGGCAGTGGCACTGGTTATATACACAGGAAGGCTATATTTTTCGGCAATGCTTTCAACCCCTTTAATATGGTCGGTATGCTCGTGAGATATAAAGATGGCTTTAACTTTTTGCATGGTTAAGCCAAGCAAGTCCATACGCTTTTCTATTTCACGGCAGCTTATGCCCGCATCTATCAGCACAGCTTCATTGCTATTTGCTACGTAATAACAGTTGCCGTTGCTGCCAGAATTTAAAGAAGTAATGTATAATGCCATCGGATATGCAAAGAAAAGATTTTTTGAGCTGAACCAAAACATTAATGCAAATTGAATAAAATTAGTACAGCTTTTAAAAGACCTTAACAATTGATGGGGCAACTTATTACTTTGCGTATGGTGCACAATACAAACCAAATAGTGTTGGATAATGGCGAAATATGGTAAAGGTTTTATAAAAAAGCCAGGAAATAACTAAACTCAATTAGCAAAGCCGGTCTTTTATTAGGGACCGGCTTTTACTTTTGGAGTGTACCTATTTTTATTAAAAAAGATGGCTGCCGCTCATACACCCATCATAAAAAATAAGTATAAATAAATCAATATCGGTAAGTAAAGGATTTTATGTTTGTCTTTACCTTAACCCTGTATTAAGGAGAGTAAAGGCCCTAATGCAACTGCATTGATATATAAATATTAACGGTCCCCTTCTTCGTATGTCCCCATTGTACCTTCATTAGCCATACCATGGCCAACTTTAGATTTTACTTTAGCCGTAGCACCAGTAGAGGTATCCATGTTTGCTACATTGCTTTTTTTTGTTTTACTGGGCACAGGTGTTTCTTTTTTACCCTTACTAGCTACTGTTGTTTTTAACTTTTCCATACGTGCTGTATTTTTTATTATTGAATAATGTTTAAGTAAGATGCGCTAATAATATGCCATTCTACACCTACTATCAATAATAAAATACTGTGCAATTATTGCCTCGAAAAAAAGTATTGTAAGCAATTTCTTAAACGGATATGTAA
This sequence comes from Ferruginibacter sp., assembly GCA_043788035.1. Taxonomy (GTDB): domain Bacteria; phylum Bacteroidota; class Bacteroidia; order Chitinophagales; family Chitinophagaceae; genus Ferruginibacter. Next base: position 1,186 of record JAYVUJ010000160.1, read on the forward strand.
AAGAAATTATCCACTACTTCATCTTTTGTAAGATGGCACCCCATCAATATTTAAACACTTTGCCACCTGCCATCACCTGCTGTGCCTGTTCATCAAAAGTAGCTTTTTGCCCGGTGTGTATGGCAGCGTTTGTCATAATGTTAGCGATGGAATGATAGTAGCCCGCTTCTACCGGTGCATTGGGCTGCTTGCGGCTTAGCACGCATTGCATCCAGTTACGCATGTGCGCTGTTGTTAGCGCATCACCACCAGTATTGGCAGATGCTACAACGGCAACATTATCCGTTACCAGGTCCATTGGCGTTAACAAGTTGGGCTGCATATTCATTTCATCTGCCGCCTTTTTTTCTAAGCCGCCTTTGGGCGATATCTTATTAGTGATAAGGTTTAGCTCGCCACCGTTAGCGTAATATAATTCCGCAGGATGCTCATCGCCATTGTGCATACGGCTAGAGAAGGTTACCTGAAAACCGGTAGTAGCATCGTTTGTAGGGCCATAGTCAAATACTGCAGTGGTAGTATCCCAGTTACGGCGCCCATCCTTCCATTGATAAATGCCTCCATTGGCCACTACGCTCCGCGGATGCTGCAAGCCTGTAAACCAATGTACTGTGTCTATCTGGTGGCTCATCCATTGCCCGGGCATGCCGGATGAATAGGGCCAAAACAATCGAAATTCTAAATATTTACGTGGGTCCCATGCTTCAAAGGGGCGGTTTAATAAAAAGCGTTTCCAGTCCGTATCTTCTTCTCTTATTTTGGCTACCAATGCAGGCCTCCTCCAACGCCCTGGCTGGTTTACATTCCACGTTAATTCAACCATGGTAACCGGACCAAAATTGCCTTGCTGCACATAATTAGCCGCTGCCTGATAATTACTGCCACTGCGCCTTTGTGAGCCTATCTGTACAATTTTGCCAGATGCTTTTACCGCTTTTAAAGTGGCAATGGCATCATCCATCGTTTCGGCAAAGGGCTTTTCGGTATAGCTGTCGCAGCCTGCAGTAACAGCTTCAAGCGTATGCAGCGCATGCTGAAAATCTGCCGTGCTTATTATTACCGCATCTACAGATTTGCTACTGTACAATGCTTCATTGTTTAAGAAAGTTTTTATGGGATGTCCGAACTTTTGCTGCAGGTAACTGCTTCCCTCCTCGCGCCGTACTTTCCATATATCGGATACCGCAACAATATCAAAATTCAACTCTTTATAATTACTTAAAAAGCCAGGTAGCAAAGAGCTTTTAAACCGGTCGCTAAAGCCAACTACGCCAACTTGTACCCTATCATTGGCGCCAATAATGCGGGCATAGCTTTTAGCATTAAAGCCCAGCGCACCAATATATATACCAGCCGCTGCTTTAGTTGATTGAGTGAGGAACTTTCTTCTGGAAGGCATGGGAATTGTTTTTGTTTTTGTTTTTTCTATATTGATTCAAAAGCTGGTTAAGCTGATTATAAAAGATAAAACGAATTTGCTTTCATCTCTATTTAATAACTCATTACAGTACATTATAAAGCTACTATTTTCATACCTATCAAATCTGCGTCCTCAGCTTTTACCCTCGTCATCCGTGTTGCTATCGTTAAAGTGTTTGTATCTTGATGCTCCTGAACGATACTGCATTACCATGGTCCTGCAGCAAAATATGACCCTTGGCTGCCATGCCGAAATTGGGCCATTTTTCAAACTTGCTCCTTGCTACAAGTACCGCAAAATAGGGTGCGGTGCGTTGGTACTCTACCACCTTCCAGCCATTTAACCAATGCTCTATGCGGCTATCGGGGTACACTACTATCATTCCCCGGTTCCACTCTCCTATCGGGCGCCTTGCCCTTGGTTCTTTATTAGAGGGGATGAGGTCGTATAACGAAGCAAGCGTTCGGTTGCCAACTACGCCAAGCTTAGCATCTGGGTGGCGTGCATCATCCAGAATTTGGTACTCTAAGCCAATGGAAGAGCCTTCGGTATTTTCACTTTCTGTCACAAAATATTTTACGCCGCT
>JAYVUJ010000161.1:0-4666 GCA_043788035.1 Ferruginibacter sp.
GCCATAAATAAAACCTTTACGCTGAAAATTAGCAGGGGCAAATGTTTCACTTAAGTAAATAGCATCTTTAGGGCAAGCCTCTTCGCACAAGCCACAAAATATACAACGCAACATATTAATCTCATATTTAGCTGCATATTTTTCTTCCCGGTATAAATTTTCTTCACCGGCCTTGCGTTCTGCCGCTTCCATAGTGATAGCTTCAGCCGGACAAGCAACGGCACATAAGCCACAGGCGGTGCAATTTTCCCTGCCTTGTTCATCACGGTTTAAAATGTGTAAGCCCCTAAAAACCGGACTAAAAGGGCGTGTTTGCTCCGGATAATTGATAGTAGGCTTCTTTTTAAACATATGCCCGAATGTGATGGCCATACCTTTAAAAATTGCAGGCAGGTAAGCCCTTTCTGCAAAACTCATTGGCCTTCTGTCTACTGCTTTTGCTCTATTAGTTAATGCTTGCATATATTTTTATTTGTGGCAACACAAAAAGTTGCGCAAATATATTTTTAATGTTTTAGAAATGCCAGTTATTTTGTTTTAATAAAATAAGTGCGCCCGTAACTAGCATATTAAATAAGGCTAGCGGTATTAAAATCTTCCATCCAAGGTTCATTAATTGATCGTACCTGAAGCGTGGAATCGTCCATCTTACCCACATAAAGAAAAATACAAAGAAAAATGCTTTTAAAAGAAAACAAGCTATATGGGCAATAGCCATCCAGTTTTGCCCAATTTTTTCAATTGCATGCCCATCGTTTAAAAAAGGGATATCATAGCCACCAAAAAACAGGCTAACCATTACCGCACTGCTTACGAACATATTGATGTATTCTGCAAATAAATAAAAGCCCAGTTTCATAGAAGAATACTCTGTGTGATAGCCGCCAATCAATTCATTTTCAGCTTCTGCCAAATCAAAGGGCGTGCGGTTACACTCTGCAAAAACACAGATTAAAAATATCAAAAACCCTAATGGCTGCTTAAACACGTTCCAATAGCCATCCATTTGGCCAACTACCATTGTTTTTAAGCTAAGCGTACCCGTAACCATCAGCAATGCAATTAAGGCAATGCCCATAGCCAATTCGTAACTAATAATTTGCGATGCTGCCCTTAAGCCACCCATCAAACTAAACTTATTATTACTGGCCCACGCACCAATCATAATGCCATAAACGCCCATACTTACTACACCGAAAACATATAAGATACCAATGTTTATATCCGCAATCTGCAAATAGATATCCCTGCCAAATAAATGGATTTTATCGCCCCATGGTATAATAGCACTGGTCATCATAGCGGTTAACATCGCCAGGCAAGGGCCCAGTATAAATAAAAATTTAGACGAAAAGCTAGGGATGATTTCTTCTTTAAAAAAAAGTTTTAACCCATCTGCCAGCGGCTGAAAAATGCCACCCGGACCAGCACGGTTCGGACCTCTCCTATCCTGCATGTAAGCCGCTACTTTTCGTTCGCCAAACGTGGCGTACATGGCTATGACAAGGCTCGACATTACCACAACAACAATTAAGACAAGCTTTTCAATAATCAAAGCCAAATCAATGGATAATAACATAATCTTCTATTGTAAATATTTTTAGCTACCCTTATTTAATGCGTTACTTGCCTTGCTATTTGCTACTTTTTTTTTGTACAAGCTACTACAGCAGCCATCGTGATCATTGTTGTGTCACTCACTTGTACGTCATACCTTTTTGGTACTCTTCCTCGATTAGCTACCACATTATCTGTCCTGTAGCTTTTTCTAAGCTCACCTCAATTCTCTCCAAAGGATAGGGAGTTTGACTCTTCGTTTTTTGTAGTTCGCTTTTAATTCAAAGGCTTAAACTTTGCCAAATCATAAAACTTCTTCAAAACTGTATACTCCAGAACCCTCCTTTGGAGGGCAGGGAGGCTTTTAAATATTGCCATTGAACGTATCCGAATGTGCCGGCCCATTTATAGCACTTAAATGTACATTGGGTTTATTTACCTCGCTTTCATCATGTATGTTCATCAATAATAATGGGTCTCTTCCGCCCATTACTTCTTTGATGGTTTCTTTTGGCATTACCAGCCCCTGGTACTTTCCCTGAGAAATCACTGAGTGGCGGCTAATTTTTGTTACGCCTTCAATAACCCAATCATTGGTGTTCTTTTTATCAAAACGGCAAGTATTGCAAATCCATCCTGGCTTGCCATCATAGCTTTGCACTTCGCCCCATTGATCTTTGCGGGCCGTAACCCTAAACACTTCTTCACCTCTTAACCATAAAGTTGTTTTACCACAGCAATCAGGGTTTTCGCAATTACGATGAGCATCCAACGGTTTGGTAAACCATACCCTGTTTTTAAACCTAAAAGTCTTATCGGTTAAAGCACCAACTGGGCAAACATCAATCATGTTGCCACTAAAGTCATTATCGATTGCTTTGGAAATATAGGTAGATATTTCGGCATGTTCGCCTCTATCTAAAATACCGTGCACACGCTTGTTAGTTAATTGATCCGCCACATAAGTACAACGGTAGCATAGTATGCAACGTGTCATGTGTAGCTGTATGTAAGGTCCAATATCTTCTTTCTCAAAAGTGCGGCGGCTAAATTCGTAACGGGTGCTTTCTTTGCCGTGCTCGTAGCCTAAATCTTGTAAATGGCATTCGCCCGCCTGGTCGCAAATAGGGCAATCCAATGGATGGTTAAGCAATAAAAATTCTACTACGCCAGCCCTTGCATCTTTTACTTTATCGCTGGTAATATTTTTAACTATCATGCCATCCATAACAGTTGTGCGGCAGCTTGCTACCAGCTTAGGCATAGGGCGTGGGTCTGCCGTTGAGCCAGCAGCAACTTCCACCAAGCAAGTACGGCATTTACCACCGCTGCCCTGTAACTTGCTGTAGTAGCACATTGCAGGCGGTGCCACATCGCCACCTATACTGCGGGCGGCATTCAATATAGTTGTACCCGGCGGCACTTCGATGGTTATATTATCGACCGTAACTTTAAAATTTGCCGGTGGGTCTTTTTTTACTTCGTCAGCCATGTTTATAAATATGTTCTTTTATTTTAAGCCATCACTGGTATATGTATCGGGTCGGCATAATGCGCCAATCCGTAATTTCTTTTGGTGCACTCATCGGGATTTAGCACATGCCATTCAAACTCATCCCTAAAATGGCGGATGGCTGCCGCTATTGGCCAGGCTGCTGCATCCCCTAGCGGGCAAATAGTATTGCCTTCAATTTTGCGTTGTATATCCCACAGCAAATCTATGTCCTTCATTTCACCTTTGCCACTTTCAATTTTCTTTAATATCCTTTCCATCCAGCCAGTACCTTCGCGGCAAGGGCTGCATTGCCCGCAACTTTCGTGGTGATAAAACCTTGCCAGCGTCATCGTATTCCTTACCACGCATTGATCTTCATCCAACACAATAAAACCACCACTACCCATCATACTGCCTGTTGTAAAACCGCCATCGCTCAGGCTTTCGTAGTTCATCAGGCGTTTTTCGCCTTTAGCTGTTGTTAGTAATAAATTAGCCGGTAAAATTGGTACAGAGGAACCTCCGGGTATACAAGCTTTTAATTGCTTACCGTTGGGTATACCTCCGCAGTATTCATCGCTATAAATAAATTCTTCTACAGAAATAGTCATGTCTATTTCGTAAATGCCCGGTTTATTAATATTGCCGCAAGCGGAAATAAGTTTTGTGCCAGTTGATTTGCCTACACCGATCTTTGCATATTCTTCTCCGCCGATATTTATTATTGGAACAACGGCGGCTAATGTTTCTACATTATTTACAACAGTCGGGCAATCCCATAAACCTTTAATTGCCGGAAACGGAGGCTTAATCCTTGGGTTGCCTCTTTTGCCTTCAAGGCTTTCAATCAAAGCAGTTTCTTCTCCGCAAATATAAGCACCTGCTCCACGTTGCACATACATTTCACAATCGAAACCAGTGCCTAAAATATTCTTTCCTAAAAAACCATGTTGTTTTGCTTCTTCAATGGCATTTTCTAAAATATCGGTAATCCATGCATATTCACCACGGATGTAAATGTAACTAGTGTTGCTGCCTAATGCAAAGGAAGCTGTTATCATCCCTTCAATTAACAGGTGCGGAATAAACTCCATTAGGTACCTGTCTTTAAAAGTGCCGGGTTCGCTTTCATCTGCATTGCAAATCAAATAACGTGCAACACCTTCCGGCTTTGCCAAAAAACTCCACTTCATACCCGTTGGAAAACCTGCACCGCCACGCCCACGCAAGCCACTTTTCTTTACTTCATCTACAATTTCTGCAGGCGTCATTTTTAATGCCTTTTCCACACTTTGGTAACCACCTTCACGGCGGTATACTTCAAAACTGCGGATGCCGGGGACATCAATTTTATCTAATAATAATTTTTTGCTCATATATAAAACCCTAAAGGTGGATTGTTATGATTAATAATAGTGTGTTATATTGATTCATTTCAACGGATCAATCTTATTTAAAACTTTATTTTGCTTCGCTAAATCCCAATCTTACATTAACTCTTCCTTGTATTGGATAGCCCATTCAATAACAAGTGCCATTGCTTTGTCTGGTAAATGTCCTTTAATAATTCCAAAACTATCTATCGAAATCAATGCTTGATATTCATTATATTTT
>JAYVUJ010000162.1:0-8906 GCA_043788035.1 Ferruginibacter sp.
AAAAATACATCATAACCGTTTAAAATTTTTACCATTTAAAACATTCCTAATTTTACGGACGAAAAAAAGCGGTTAATTATACAAACAATGCATCCTAAAAATATTTCAATATCAGATTATAGGTATATTTTGCCCGATGAAAAAATCGCGGCATTTCCATTAGCAGATAGGGATTCGTCTAAGCTGCTGGTGTATAAAGACAGTGAAATTCAGCAAAGCGTTTATGAAAATATTGCACAATTTTTACCTGAAAAAAGCCTGCTGGTTTTTAACGATACCAAAGTGATACAAGCAAGGGTTTTGTTTCAAAAACCTACTGGCGGCATAATTGAAATTTTTTGCTTGGAGCCTTACGAGCTTGTCAACGAGTACAGCACCATTATGGGCAAAAAAGAACGGGTACGATGGAAATGCATGATTGGCGGTGCCGGCAAATGGAAGGAAGGTTTTTTAGAAAAGAAGTTTACACACCTAACAGAAACAATAATTTTAAGGGCCACGCTAGCAGATAAACTATCTGATGCCTACGTGGTTGAATTTGAATGGCAACCAATTCAATTAAGTTTTGTGGAAGTGCTTGCGCAGATGGGCGACATCCCCCTACCTCCTTACATAAAAAGAAAGCCGGAAGAGACAGATAAACAACGCTACCAAACCATTTATGCAACCTACGATGGCTCTGTGGCAGCACCTACAGCCGGGCTTCATTTTACGGACAAAGTTTTTGCATCATTCAAAGAAAAAAATATCATTACCAGTTTTGTGACCCTGCATGTAGGCGCCGGCACGTTTAAGCCGGTAAAAGCTGATGTAATGGAGCAGCATGAAATGCACGCCGAATGGATAGACGTTACAACCGCCACTATAAAAACTTTACTGCAAAATACTGATAACAATATTACGGCAGTTGGTACTACTTCTTTACGTACTATTGAAAGTTTGTATTGGATGGGTGTAAAAGCGATATTATTTCCAGAAAGCTTAATTAATGATTTAAAGATTTTACAATGGGATGCTTATGAAGCGCCATTGAACAACACCAATTTTTCTACCACTGAAGCGCTGGATGCTTTGCTACGCTGGATGGAAAAAAATAATACTGAAAGGATATTTATTACTACGCAAATATTAATTGCGCCAGGTTATAAGTTTAGAGTGGCAAAAGCGATCATCACCAATTTTAACCAGCCACAATCTACTTTGTTGTTGCTGGTTGCAGCTGCCATCGGTAACGACTGGCGAAAAAATTATGACTATGCCCTGGCAAACAATTTTAGGTTTTTAAGTTATGGGGATGGTAGCTTATTGTTTATACCGCAAGCCGCTAAAGGCAAATAAATTAAAGTGTTTTTTGGCGGTAGGTTTACCTGTATGAAAGCGCCTTAAAACAGAAGTAAAATACAGCCTAGCCGCCATCCAAAGGAGGGTTCTAGCGTATTCAATTTTATTAGCCCTAACAAATTCGCAGAGCCAAAAACCCTCCTTTGCAGGGTTACCGTTAGGACACATCTTCGCCAGAAAATAGAAACGCTGATTGAACGGATTAAAATAGATAAAACAGATTTCTTGTTGCTCCTTCCTATTGTTTTTACTAACAGGACTACTCCTTTTTAGTAGAAGAAATATCTTAACCCGGTTCTTACTATATTATTACTGTACGTGTTCTATTCTTAAAAATAAAGTGCATAAGCAGTTATCAGCCAAATCAGTTTCAATTCGTTTAACCAGCGTTTCAATCCTACTTGTGACCTAACGGTAGCCTTTGGAATGCAGGGAGGCTAAAAAGAAGTCCCGCCAAAAATGGCCGGACGTGCTTTGTTTCACTTCAACTCAACTCAACTATTGAAACTATATTAATCCAATGCAAGCAAGTGGACTGTAAGATTGTAAAGTGCGGCTACCGTTGGCATCAAAACCTGTTTTGGTAACTATTATTTTTTCTAATTTATTTTGGTTGTCTTCTTTTTTCTTTTCAATTTCCCTTTTTTCTTTCAGTAAAGAATCTTTGTATTGCTGCTGGATTTTTTTGAGGTTTAATTTTAAAGAATCTATTTTTTGTGGGGTGGCGTTATAACGGTAGCCAGAGTCATTTTTGTTAACTGATTTATTATCATTGTTGTCGTCATTACCATCATCATTTGCGTCATCTTTATTTTTACTATGGTCGCCATTTTTATCCCAGTCAGCAGGTTTGCCCGCCAAAGTATATAAGCCCTTTGGCTTCATTATATAATCCACGCCTTCATCCCATCCTTTTTCTTCTCCGTCTATATCTATGTAATTATCATCGGTAAAAGCAAAGCCATTAAAGTGCATATCGTGCCCCCAGCCTACGTTACGGTCTACCCTTACCTGCTTTCCAACGGGTACGTATATGGTAAGTAAAATATGTTGGTTGCGCCATTTATCTGTTTTATTAATGGTGATACCCTTATCAAGCACCAGTAAAGAATCTCGCTGGGCCACATTAAATTGTATCAACCTTGCTAATGTATCTGCTACATGCCTTACATTACCGTTAGCCATTTTAAGAAGTGTTACTTTAAAGCTGTCAGTAGGCGACCTTACTATTTTTACTGTAACATTTTCAATTAAAACAGTATCATCATTTAAGCCCTGGAATGGTTCGAACCTTAACCAATTATTGCGGTAATATTTTTTACTTGGCGAATTGGTGGTAACCTCCATTTTTTGTGCGCCAGGGTTTGTTAAGTAAACTTCCTGTTCACTAATGTTGTTCAAAGATTTAAAATCGTTGCCTACAGAAAAAATTAAAGAAACAAAACAAATTAACCCAACAAGCCAAAGGCTTATAAACGTAAAACGCAATACTTTGCGGTTACTTTTAATTTTTGCCAACCTGCGGATAACCCATGTGATAATACCAATAACAGGTACTGCAATAAAAAATATTAGCGTGCCCCATGCTAAAGCGTTTTGCCAGCCATCTGTCAATATAAAATCTTTAAGTGGAAAAAAGCCAATAGAAAAAATTGCAAAAGTAAAGAGCCCAACAACAAATGCAAACCCAAAGCAACCAATAATAAAGTAAGCAAATGCTTTAACGACGATTACAATTACATCGCCCAGCGACTTACTGCTCCGCTTTGCAGCAAAGCTCATTTCTGCACCCATTGCTTTGCCTTTGCTTTCGGCAAAAGCCCTTGCTTCGTGGCCTAGTTTTTCGGCTCTTTGCTGTACGCCTTTCATTTCTTCCACAACAGAATTCTTAATGGTATTTAAATCTACTTTAGAGCCTTTCATTTCCAGCTTTTCGGCAGTGCTGCCCGCTTCTGGTATTACCAGCCATAAAATAATATAAGCCAATAATGCACCCGGACTAAAACCGACCCGTAAAAAATTAGGGAACGCCCAGTAGCCCCACTGGCTCCAATGAAATACAAAAGATAGGAAGGGCAACAAGAATAATACTCTTGGTATCCATGCGCTAATACCGAAATAGTTGCCTATGCCAGCACATACGCCGGCAATTTTTTTATCATCCGGGTCGCGGAATAATTTCTTGCGGGTGCCGCCTATTATTTTGGTAGCACTGCTTGGTACAGCAATCCATATAATAATGTAGGGTATTAAACCGAAGCCAAAAGATATGGTGAGCACCACAAAAATGATCCGTACAATGGTTACATCTATCCCAAAATAATTGGCAAGTCCGGCACAAACGCCCCCTAATACTTTATCGTTTTCATCTCTGTATAAACGCTTACTAGCAGCAGTGGTACCAAAGCTTTGCTGAGATTGCTGTGGCTCTGCGGGCTTTGCAGAAGCAGCCGAACTTTGGTTAAAAGTAGTAGCATCAGCGCCTTCAAACTCTTCAGGGCGGCCCATGCTTTTTATAATAGCGTTTACATCGTCATCGGTAATGCAGGTAACGCCTTTTTTAAGCCTTTCCTGAAATAATTCTGCAATGCGGCTTTCAATATCATTGATAATTTCTTCCTTGCCATCTTCGTTTGCAAAATAAGTGTTGAGGCTGGCGGTGTATTGTTTAAGCAAGTCAAATGCAGATACTTCAATGGGCACTACTTGTCCGTGGAAGTTTATATTTATTACTTGTTTCATGGTTAATTGTATTATTGTGTTCGTTAGTTGATTGGAGCTAAAACAAATGAGGTTATTATTATTCCGGGTTGAAGCTGGCGTTGTTCGTGTGTTGCTGTTCTGCCTCAGAAAGCGCTTTTACCGCATTGGCCAGTTCGTTCCAGGTGGCTTCCAGTTCTTTATAAAAAGCGTCTCCTTTTTCTGTTAATGAAAAATATTTGCGTGGTGGGCCGCTGTTGCTTTCTACCCAACGGTAAGTAAGGAATTCCGCATTTTTTAACCTGGTTAAAAGTGGGTACAATGTTCCTTCAAAGATATTCAGGTTGGCTGTCCTCATCTTGTCGATAATATCTGATGGATAAGCTTCGCCTTGTTTTATCACTGAGAGGATACAGAATTCCAGTACTCCTTTCCGCATCTGGCTGGCTGTGTTATCAATGTTCATGGCTTCAAATTTTAATAATCATTTTTGGGTTTGGGTTGATGTGCAACTACTGATCGTCCGGAACGCTCATTTGTTTTACCAACTCTTTCACCTTGACAAAACAAAGATATAAATATTATAGTACTATACAACACATAGTACCATTTATTTTTTAGTAGCTGGTGAGGGATGTTAATGGCATATTTTGGTAAGAAGCCTACCTGTATTGAATTACAGGATTTTTTTACTTTTAACGAAAGTATAATGGAAATGACAATTGGTAAATTTTAATGGGTGAGTGGTGTAGAAAGTTCTGATGCGTCCATTTACACAACTCAAATTATCAGGGCAAACTCCGCTAACAAGAAGAATACATTAGATTTGACTTTTAACGAGCATCTTATAAACCCAGCATTTTTCATTCATAATACTAAATACCTGAAATTTACCCTTAAAAGGTAGGTACCAATGAATACGTTCACTTCCATAAAAGAGTTGTTATCTACACTTGTTAGGGAACATCGGCTGCTTACAGAAATGTTTGAGAAACGTAAGGCGCTATCCTACAAATACGATTTTGCTTTGGAACTGGTAGATTTTAATGAAGATAGGATCCATTATCTTATCAACCATTCCGTTATAAGGCAAAATGGTAATTTTTTAGAGATAGATGACCAGTTCCTTCAATTTTTTGAACAGGTATTGGAAGTTAATGAAGACATCAACATTTCTTCTATTAACGAAAACATAAAAAACGTTAAAGAAAACATTAATTATTACCTGCAGGAAAATAATGAACAACGTAAATACAATTATCTCCGTACGGTAAAAAATGCCTTGCGTAAAATTGGCATTGTAACTTTTAGGAACGTAATAGACCTTAAAAGAAATACTGACAATACTTTTAAGAACGAACCCAACTACAAAGTAAAAAAAGCTAAATTAGAAAATCTGGATGCTAAAAGGATAGGCATCAATAATTTTATTTTGCATACGGGCAGGCTGATTACAGAGGAGGAACAAACATTTTTTATGTCTGCCCTGGATGATGAGCTTAACCGCCTGATAATACAATTGAAACTGCAATTGAACGAGTGCAGCCACAACCTGATAGAGATACAGAAACAGATAATAGAATACCTTAACCAGATAAAATACCAAAGCGGCGTAATTGAAAAACTACGGCAGCTAAAATATTTGCGGGACCAGTTTACCATTAGGGCACACACCGGCATCAATACAGCCATCGCCGCAAACAATGCCGTGTTATTTGAGAGTAACCCAAGTTATCCGCTAAAATTATCGTTGGCTTACCTGCAACAGAATAATGATGCCTATACGAGTATTTTAAAAATTGCAAAAAAAATAAAGTCGGGCGTAAAATTAAAGTTGCCCATTGCAGGCAGCATAAGCAACAACTACCTGGTGCTAACTACTGAAGAAGAGATACAGGTAAATTTAGAAGAAGTAAGGAACAATTTTTTACCATCGGGCAATAACCTGTTTGATTTTATACTGGCTTACCCTTTTGAAAAAGAACTTTCATTTGATGAAAAAGTAACTGTTTATTGCCAGTTGATATCGCAATACGAAGAATCGTTTATGGTTACCCAAAATTATGCTGCACAAAACGAAGTGGAATATGCCATGGTTTACCCTAAATAATAACAATGACAAAAGCACCCAAGCAAACCGCCGACATATTCGACATACTCAGCAAAGGGCAATTTATTTGCTCAAACAGCACCGATGAAGCCATCCGCAAATTGTATAGTGCCATTGAGGAAGAAGAAAACTTTGATTATTTGCACGATTATTTTTTAAGCATCCATTTTATATTGGAAAAGGGAGATGAGTACTATTATTTTTCCCGTGAGGAAAACAAGGTGGATATAGAAAGGAAAATAGAACAAGCCTTTAAGTGGATTGATATACTGGATTTTTTAAAAACCTTTGATAACGCTTTTGGCTCGGGCTATCGGTTTGCACCCTCTTCCATTTTAGTAAAACTAAATATGGATGCGGGCTTAAAAACGAAACTAGAAGCACTGAAAAAATACAGTGGCGGCAAAGAAAAACATGTGGAGATAATAGAAAAAATATTGGAATTTTTAGAGAAAGATAAATTTATAGAGCTAGAGAATATGATTACCCATCAGTATAAAGTACTATCATCGTTCAACTATCTGGAGCAATTAATAATGACCATCAATATAAGTGAGGACGCCATCAATGAGATACCTGAGTAAAATAATATTCATCAATAGCGCAGCCATAAAATATGCGGAGATAAATGTAGATGGCAACGTACATTTTATAGGCACGCAGGGCGTAGGCAAAAGCACCCTGTTGCGGGCATTGCTATTTTTTTACAATGCCAACCAATTAAAGCTGGGCATACCGGTGGGCAAAAAAAGTTTTGTTGATTTTTATTTGCCTTTTCAGGATTCGTACATCATTTACGAAGTGGTGAGAGAAACCGGCCCATTCTGTATCATGGCTTTTAAATCGCAAGGGCGAGTTTGTTTTCGTTTTATAGATGCAGGTTATGATAAAAAATATTTTATAGATAGCGAAGGAAGGGCGAACGAAACATGGGACAAGATGAAACTTGCGCTGGGCACAGGGCTGAGCTATACAAAAAAGATAGACCGGTACGATGATTACCGTAATATTTTATATGGCAACAGCCACGGCATAGGCGCAGATTTTAGGAAATATTCGTTGCTGGAAAGCAAGCAATACCAAAATATTCCAAGGGCTATCCAGCACGTTTTTTTAAATTATAAAGTAGAAAGTGAATTCATTAAAGACACCATCATAAAGGCGTTGAATGAAGAAGAAATAAAGATAGACCTGCTAAACTATTCGCATCACCTAAAAGACTTTGATACGCAATTAAGCGACATCCGGAAATGGGTAGAAAAAACAAGGAACGGCGAAATAGTAGTGCGCAAGCAAGCCGAAACAATTGCTGTTACTTTTGCTGCCATCCAATTTTTAAGCAGGGAAAAGCAACAACTTGCCAATGAACTTTTTTGGCAGGTAAAAAAAACAAAAAAACAACAACCAAAGTTAGCAGATAAGCTGGTAAGAGAGCAAACAAAACAGCAGGAACTAGATAATAAAATTGCGGAGGCTGACAAAAAATTTCAATCAAAAAAAGATAAGGCAACTGCTGAAATAAGTATTTGCAATAGTAAACTAAAAGAGATTAAAACAAAAGAGGATGCTTATGCGGCAATGAACATAGTCAGCATTATTGAAAGGGTTGCCACAAAAAAAGAAAATGAAATTGATAAAGACGCACTGGTAAAACAAAAAGAAATATTGGAAGCAAAGTTTACCGACATTAAACAAAAATACGAAGCGCAGATAAACCAGTTTACCCACCAGATTGCTACGTTGGAAAACTTGCAGCAAATGGCTACCATCAACGCCAACGAAACATTATTACAAACAAAGGAGCAACTAACAAAACAATACGAAACATTATTTGAGGAGATAAGAAAACAGCACGACACAAAATTAGCCCTGGCAAAAAATGTATTGGAAGAAATAAAGTCTGCACTCCATAAACTTCAGCTAACCAAAGCGGCAACAAAACACCAGCGATTTTATGAGGCTGATATAGAAAAATACAAAGCGGATATTTACAGCCTGAATGAAAAAATAAGGGTTACCCACAACGACGTAAAGCAACAGCTGGCAGATGCGGAAACGATCAAAAAGTTATGGGAGCTGGATAAAGAAAGACTAGATGAAATTTTTGAAAATAAAAAAGAAAAATATAAAGAGCAGCTACAAAAGAACGATGAAAAAATAATAGCTATCAATACAAAACTGCAGGATAATAAAGGTTCTTTATACGGCTGGCTCAACAAACAATATGCAGGCTGGGAAACAACGATAGGCAAGGTGATTGATGAAGACAATGTGCTGTTTCAATCAGGTTTAAATCCAGAAATTATTGATATAAAAAACCAAAGTTTTTATGGTATCCAACTAAACGTGGATGAAATAAACAAAACGGTAAAAACTGTTGCGGACTATGAAAAAGATAAGGTAAGGCTAACTAATGAAATGGAAGGGCTACAAAAAAATATTGCGGCGCTTGCCAGCCAATTGATTATAGATACGGATAACCTGAAGCGTAAACATCAACCCAAAATAATAAAATGCAAAGAAGTAGTACGTAACAACGAATACGTAATTGAGCAGGCTACAACAAAATTGGATGAAGCAAAAGTAAACCTGGAAGACTGGATAAAAAAAGCGGTGGAAGATAAAAAATTAGCTTTAGAAACCATAGAAGCCGATATACAAAAAGCTAGCGAAACAAGCCTGCATGCTGAAAACGCAGTAACCGATATTGAGCAAAGTATAAAAAAACAAGTTGATATTAAGCGAAAAGAGAAAG
>JAYVUJ010000163.1:0-2221 GCA_043788035.1 Ferruginibacter sp.
ATCATTTCCGGAAACCTGCGTTTCATTTCAATTGGTAGGTGCCACATAGGCGCATTGCGGTATTCGGTATTACCATAATTACTAAATCCACGATGTATCATACCCACTTGTTTAATACCCGCTTTTTGAATACGCTCAATAGCACCGGTCCACAGTTCCAAATCGGGATTAATAGGGTTTTTTATCAATACAGGAATATCAACACCCCGGAGAGCATCGGCTACTTCCTGCACACTAAAAGGATTTACAGTTGTACGGGCACCTATCCAAAGCATATCTACATCAAAACTTAATGCATCTTCTACATGCTTGGCTGTGGCCACTTCCACAGTGGTTGGTAAACCAGTAATTTTTTTTGCCTGTAACAACCAGGGTAATCCTTTAGTACCAATTCCTTCAAACAATCCCGGCTTGGTACGTGGTTTCCAGATACCTGCACGGAGTATATCGATTTTTCCAGTTTTAGCCAACCTGGTAGCCGTTTCCAGCATTTGCTCTTCTGTTTCGGCACTACAAGGGCCACTGATAATTAATGGACGCTTGTTCCATTTTTCCTGCGTAAGGTTTTTCATTTGTTGCGTTTGTGTTTCACTCATAAAATATTTATTATAATCCTGATGGTATATTTAAAATTAAAATTCCGGTTCCATGTATTTGACAAAATCTCCCGAAAGATAATAGCAAAGCCATGCATACCTGCATGGCGAAAATAATTATAGAAAGAACATTATCACTAAAAAAACAATTTATTTACTTATTGTAGTTATTTAATTTAGTGCGGCAAAGATACAATATTCATCCTATACATCTAGAGAAAGCAATACTTCATTGAAAATTTGCTAACATTATTAAAGAAAATGGTAAATTGTATTTAGCAAAAGTTGAATAGCAGAAAATTGTATTGTTTTATTCGAACACCGGTAATTCATTTTACAAACTGCATTTTATAACATGAAAAAGGCTCCCCTTTTAAGGAAGCCCTCATTAATGAAACAAGCAATCGCAAATTTTATAAATACAATATTTATTTTTTCATTTTATACAATACCCTCGCTAAGATGGCGCCAACTACAATTGCAATAGAGGTTGATGCCAGTACATCGCCAAGCAGACTATGTTTACTTAATATTAGCGTAGTACCGTACATCATACAATCAAAAGCGCTAATCATTAAGAATCCAAGGATGCCCCCTGTTGTCATTCCATCTTTTAAAGATTCCACATTTGCCCTGGTAAAAACATACGCATATACATACCCCTGTAGCAGGCTTCCGAGAAAAACAATTACCAATTGAATGTCAATACGGTCTAAATGCCCGGCAGCACCAGTATTTTTAAAAAAGAAATCTTTTAAAAGAATACCGTAAACAACCCAGCCAAATAAAAAGAAAAGAACTCCAGCAATTGTGCCTGCAATCAGCATTTTTTTAATGTTCATGATAGATAGGTTTAAGGTTTATTGGTTTGTAAATCGGTGACAAAATAATGATTTGTTTAACAATAATCAATTAAAATTTAAAAATGATGAACAACGTTATTAAAAAATTATTAATAGCAAAAAGATACTGAAACGACAAAAGCCGATTTCAGTTAACAGATTTTTGAAGAGCAGATAACTGAGGCCACCTAAAATAAAAAATGCACCCCTTTTCAAGGGTGCATTTGGTAGCATCAGCTAAAAAATTAATAGATTTCAGTTAGAGGCATTACAAATCATTTGTTACGGTGGATAATTAGCTTTTGTAATTGCCTGCTGTTGTCTGGCGCTATTATTTCCAGTTGGTACGCACCGTTTGGTGTAGAAGCTGGCAGGTTTACTGTTTGTAAATCATTACCACCATTGTGTGTTTGCTGCACACTAAATACTACCTGGCCATTATTGCTCAATAATCTCATTGTGTACTTTCCTTTCGGCTGGCTTATAAACTGCAGGTTCATGGTATTACCATCTATCAGGTTGGGTACAGCTGTAATTGCAGGCACAGATTTTCCGATAGCAACTTTTACAATGCCTGAATATTTACACGTTCCATTAACATCTGCACTTTTAATTCTATAATAATTTACTGCAGCAGCCGGGTTAACATCTAACCAGTTATATTTTTCAGCACTACCATTTATTCCAGTTGCAGCAAGAGTTGCAGCCTTATAAAACACACGACCATTAACAGATTTTTCTACTTCGTATTGGCGGATATTAATTTGATTTTCTACCTTCCAT